>DAOVJB010000088.1 GCA_030673425.1 Elusimicrobiota bacterium
ACCTTCTTCCACAATACTATTATCACCTATAACCGAATCTGATATAAAAGCATTCTCACCTATGATACAATTCTCACCTATTACCACACCGCCTTTTAAGGTAGCTGAACGCTCTATCCTGCTATTTTTACCGACCCATATATCTTTACCCACAGTATCCAGTTTATTTCCGGGAGTATTCACTCTGACCTCACCCTTTAAGATATCCAGCTGCGCCAGACGATACTCCGCTAAATTGCCTATATCACGCCAGTATCCTTGGGCAACATAACCGTACAGGGGAATCTTTTTACTTAATAATAAAGGGAATAGATTACGGCTGAAATCAAACTCTTTGCCAGAAGGAATATATTTCAAAATCTCCGGCTCCAGTAAATCAATTCCCGTATTTACCGTATCACTAAAAACCTCTCCCCAAACGGGTTTTTCCAAGAATTTTTCTATTTTCCCGTTCTTATCAGTTATAACTACGCCATAAGCAAGTGGATTGGTCACACGGGTTAAAACAATAGTTGCAAGGGCTTTGCTCGATTTATGGAATTTTATTGCCTCGGAGAGCTTAAAGTCAGTAAGGATATCTCCACTGATAACAAAAAAAGGATCTTTTAAGAATTCCTGTGCGTTCTTAATGCTTCCTGCCGTTCCCAGATCTTCCACTGCACCAACATAAGATACCTTTACACCAAAATCAGTACCGTCCTTGAAATAATCTTTAATTACTTCAGGATGATAGTATAATACGGCTAAAATATCATTCAAGTTGTGTTTTTTCAGCAACTCTATGATATGTTCAAGCATAGGCTTATTGACCATAGGAACCATCGGCTTGGGATAATTACATGTAAGAGGCCTCAACCTCGTCCCAAACCCCCCGGCCATAACTAGTACTTTCATCCGATCCCCCCTCCAGTCTTTAAGGAGATAACTTCACTAATGTGATCGCTTAATTTACCGAACTCTTCTAAAGTCAGCGTCTCTGCTCTTCTTTTTGGAGAAACATTGTTTTTTTCTAATATTTGCCCAATAAGTTTTTTATCTAAGTTCAAACTATGAGATAAACTATTGACAAGCATCTTTCTTCTCTGTGCAAATGCTGCTTTTACTGTCTTAAAAAATATATTTTCATCCTTTACCTTTACACGGGGTCTTCTTAGAACATTGAGTTTTATAATACTAGACGATACTTTCGGTTCCGGGAAAAATACTTTCCTGGAAACGTTTTTTGCCAAACTCACATCCGCAAAATATCGAACAGCAATACTCAATACACCATAATTTTTACTTCCGGCACTAGCTGTCATTCTCTCGGCAACTTCTTTTTGAACCATAACCACTATGCTACTTATATCTTTTCTATCCTGGAGTAACTTCATAATAATCGGTGTAGTTATATAATAAGGAATATTACCGATCACCTTGGTATGAGGTATAAGATTTAAACTAGAAAGGTCAATTTTTAAGAAGTCAGCCTGAACTATCTTAACATTTTTATATTTTCCTAAACGTTCTTTCAACAAAACGCATAATTTTTTATCTATCTCAACAGCAATAACACGTTTGACTCTTTTAACAATCTCCTCAGTGAGGATACCTCTTCCGGACCCTATTTCCAAAACAAAATCTTCTCTACCAAGTTCTGCAATTTCAATAATTTTAGCAACAATATTCTTATCTATTAAAAAATTCTGTCCCCACCGCTTTATAGGACGAAGTTTCTTCACGATATTTACCTTTTGGTTGCCATTCTGGTGGCCAGCTTCAAAGCTTCAAACATACTGCTGGGATCAGCTACGCCTTTATCTGCAATATCAAAAGCGGTCCCGTGACAAGGGGAAGTTCTGACAAAAGGCAATCCCAAAGTAACGTTTACTCCCCTGTTAAAAGCTAATAATTTAACAGGAATAAGTGACTGATCATGATACATTACAACAGCTACATCAAATCTCCCGCTTGCTGCCTCATAAATAGTCTTATCAGGAGAAAAAGGTCCATATACGTCTATCCCTTCTCTCCGGACCTTATTTACCGCAGGAATAATTATTTGTTTTTCTTCGGTACCCAGGATGCCTCCTTCCCCACAATGAGGATTAAGGCTCGAGACAATTATTCTGGGATTATGTATTGTAAATAATTTTTTCATCGATTGATTAGTTATTCTTATCACCTGGAGAATTTCCTGGATAGTAAGGCTACCTGAAACTTTCTTTAACGGAAGATGTCTTGTAACCAGCACTGTCCTCAATGTCCCACCAGCAATCATCATAACAACTTTCCTGGTTTTAGCCAGGTGTGCCAGAAGCTCTGTATGTCCTAGGTAGTGAAATCCTGCTTTATACATAGACTCTTTACAAATAGGTGCGGTAACAATAGCATTAAGTTTTTTGTTTTTAACCAACCCCACAGCTTTTTCTATATACTCTACAGCCGCCTTCCCGCACATCGCATCAACACGACCTAACTTTAATTTATCAATATCTATATTGGATAGATCCAAAACGTCAATCGTGCCCCATGTAAATTTTGCCTCTTTAGGATTTTTAATTTTGTTAATACAGAATCTGTATTTATAATTATCTATTATTTTCGCAATAACCTTTTCATCACCCAAGACCAAGGGCTTGCAAATCTCATACACACTGCCTTTTGCTAATAATTTAACAGCAACCTCCGGGCCAATCCCGGCAGCATCCCCCATGGTAATCCCTATAACAGGTCGCTTCATCCGATTCTCCTTTTACTCCTCTATTTCCCTTATCTCGATTTTTGCTGTATCTTTTACATTCTTTAACCATTCAGAGAATTTCTTCTCCAGTCTTTCCCGTAATATTGTCTCTTCTATAAAATCTCTTATCTTGATCGCCTGTCCCGCAAGTCCAAGTTCATCCTCTAAACCCAGCTGTTTTCCCGGTTTTTCTTCTTCAAATTTAATAATATGATAACCAAAGTCTGTTTCTACTATATCGCTGATCTCACCTTTTTTCAGCTTAAAAGCAGCTTCCTCAAATTCCTTGACCATCATTCCTTTTGCGAAAAATCCTACATCTCCTCCGTTATTCTTCGAACCCGGATCCTCGGAGTAATCCTTGGCCAATTTAGAAAAATCCGCTCCATTCTTCAGTTGCTTTTGTATATCCCTTATACTATTTAAGGCTCTCGATTTTTCCTTAAAATCAACATCTTTGCCTACTTTTATTAATATATGGCTAACACGTATCTGATCAGGTCTCTCAAAATCTTTTTTGCGCTCTTCATAGTATTTTTTGATCTCTTCATCCGAAGGAGTCCCGACTTTTGCTTCCACTTCTTGTTCAATAAGCTTTTTAACCAGTAGACTTTCTTTAATCTTGGTTCTAAATTCTTTTTTATTTAAATTTTGTCTTTCTAACTCTGCCTCAAATTCTTCTTCAGAAGTAAATCTTTCTTTTATTTCCTTTATTCCCTCATCAATATCAATTTTAGTAACTTTTATCTCTTTCTTCTCCGCCTCCTGAATCAATATCTTTTCTTCGATCATCTGATTCAGTATATCCGCCTTTAACTCCTTGATTTTTTCCTCCCTGTCTTCCCCTGTAAAAACCACCGAATACTGTTCAACTACAGGTCCAGAGACCTTCTGGAACTCTTTCAAGGTAATTATATCACCATTAACAATAGCAACAGGCCTATTAACTACCTTAGCCCATCCTAAACCGGAAAAAACCGTAAAACAGAAACATACTAACAATAAACTGCCTACATATTTCCTCATTTTCCCTCTCCTTCCTCCAATTGCGGAATTAGCCTATTAAACTGAATTTCAGCTAACATCTCATAATTCACTTTTACTCTGAATTTCTTCTTCTTTTTCTCCATCCATGCATCAAATTTTTCTTTTTCTAATTTTTTTCTTACCTCCTCTTCTACATCAGAAAGCGTGATATCATCTTTCTGCTTTTTATCTATTAACTTAATAATATGCAACCCAAAAGGGGTCTTGACAATATCGCTTATCTGTCCTTTCTCAGTCATTGCAAAAGCTGCTTCTTCAAACTCAGCAATAAATTCCCCTTTACTAAAATAACCCAGGTCCCCGCCTTTATCCGCTGTCACTTTATCAATGGAGTGCTCCCTGGCCAATTTTGTAAAATCATCACCTTTTTTAATTTTCCCCAACACTTCTTTGGCCTCATCTTCGGTTTGAAGCAAAATATGTCTGACCCTTATTTTGTCAGAAGTGACAAAATCATTTTTGTTTTTCTTAAAATAATCCCGGGCCTCCTCATCTGTTATGGCAATCTCTTTCTTTTTAAGTTCCTTAACCATTTCTTCTACAAGCAACTGATTCTCAAGAACATTCAGTTTTTCTTTCAGGTCCTTTTGTCTATCGAGCCTTTTTCTTTTGGCCTCTCTTACAAGCACCTTTTCCTTAACCAGTCCATCTAAAAGGCTCTTAAACCCCTCCTCACCTTGAAAATAGCCCCTTAGATAATCCGGGATTTTATCTATCCTTTCCTGAAAATCCCCTACGGTGATTTTCTCTCCACCTATGCTCATTAACACTTTATTCTCTTTCTTACCACAGCCTGCAACAAGAACAATTAAAATCGGCACCAGCCATAATAACCTTTTCATCAATCCGCCTCCTTGGCATTACCCGTAAACTTATAGTATCATACTATCGTATCATAATCAATTTAGCTTTTGCAAGATTTTTTTTAGGAATCTCAAGAGGTCCTTATGAAAGCGAGGAACGTCTTTTATAAATATAGTAAAATTATCGTTTTGGCTGAAACTGACCCTCTTTTTATATTCCTTAATATTTGCTAATCTGGTAAACCTGTCAACAGGAAAATTAATGTTCCTGCTGAATTCTATATTTACCTGATGCAAATTCTGTCTGATATCTACTATATTAAAACACTGAGCAATTATCCGTAGACCTATAACTTCAAGAAGTGAGGTTACTTCCTGAGGATATTCCCCGAAACGGTCAACTAATTCTCCTTTAAGGTCATTTAATTCCTCATGATTGGTTATCCCTGCCATCTTTTTATAAATATTAACCCTTTGCTGACCATCTTTAATATATGTAACAGGTAAAAAAGCCTGAATATCTAAATTTATGCTGGTTGCAACAGGACTACTACTTGCAACCTTTCCTCTAAGTTCGCTTACAGCCTCCTGGAGCAACCTGCAATAAAGATTAAAGCCAACCTCCATAATATACCCGCTTTGCTGGGGACCCAGCAGGTTACCAGCACCCCTGATTTCCAGATCCCTCATCGCAACCTTAAACCCGCTCCCGAGCTCGGTAAATTCACTAATGGTTTCTAACCTTTTTATAGCATCTTCACTTAACGGTTCAATATTCTGGCTCGGATATAATAAGTAAGCATATGCTTTATGCATGCCTCTTCCCACCCTGCCGCGTAATTGATATAACTGGGCCAGGCCGAAATTTTGTACATTTTTAACCATTAAAGTATTAACATTCGGAATGTCCAGGCCTGATTCAATAATGGTTGTACTAACCAAAATGTCAAAATCACCTGCTACAAATTTTAACATAACCTCCTCAAGATCCTTCTCACGCATTTTTCCATGGGCTACGGCAACTATGGCCTTAGGAACCATCCTGGCTATCTCTTTAGCTGCCTTATCTATTGATTTTACCTCATTATGAACAAAAAATATCTGTCCTCCTCTGCCCATTTCCTGCAGTATAGCATCCTTAATGATCTTCTCGTTATATTCCATAATATATGTAGCCACAGGTAACCTGCCTTCCGGCGGGTCATTGATTATACTCATATAGCGGATTCCTGAAAGAGCCATATGGAGTGTACGCGGTATGGGAGTTG
>DAOVJB010000193.1 GCA_030673425.1 Elusimicrobiota bacterium
CATAAGAATATTGCTCCTCAATTTCTACCTTTTATGCTTAAAAAATACCAGGCCGCCAAAGTGGAAGTTAGGGGATGCAAAAATACTAAGGCTATGCTCTCTGATATAAAAGATGCATCAGAAGAGGATTGGTCAACGGAATATCTTGACCTTATTATATCTGTTAAAGTAGTTGAATCTTTACAGGAGGCTATAGAGCATATCTCCAGATACGGTTCAATGCATTCAGAAGCTATTGTTACAGGAGATCAGAAACACGCTGGGAAATTCTTAAAAGAGGTTGACGCATCAGCAGTTTATTGGAATGCCTCAACAAGATTCACTGACGGCGGTGAATTCGGCATGGGGGCAGAGATAGGAATATCTACTCAGAAACTTCATGCACGCGGCCCGATGGGTCTTAAGGAATTAACTTCATTTAAGTTTATAATATATGGGACAGGTCAGATAAGAAGTTAGGATACAGGAGTCAGATATGCGTGTCGGAATAATAGGGGGGACATTTGATCCTCCTCATAACGGCCATTTTTACATGGCTGATAAACTGAGAATGTTATATAAGCTGGATAAAGTAATCTTTATCCCTGCCGGTGTGCCCCCTCATAAAAGAAACAGGATTACCAGAGGTATTCATCGCTATAATATGCTTCGTTTAGCTATTGGCCCAAGGCCATATTTGATAGCATCAGATATAGAACTTAAAAAACCAAGTATGAGTTTTACTTTCGATACACTGGAATTATTAAAGAAAAGATTCAGTCCAAAGACGGAACTTTTCTTCATAGTAGGGGCAGATTCAATTCTAGAGATAAAGACATGGAAAAATTATCAGAAACTTCTTAAGTTTTATAGGTTTATCGTTGTTATGCGTCCGGGATATGATTTGGGCAAGTTAGACAGAAATATTGCTAAGAAAATTTCTGTTGCTAAAATAAAAGGACTTGCCATTTCTTCAACTGACCTGCGTTTGAGGGTAAGAGAAAAAATACCAATAACATATTTTGTTCCGCAAGAAGTGGAGAAATATATTTATAAACATAAGCTGTACAAACAGGAGGTGGTTAGTTGAATTTTAAGAAAGTTGCCTTGGTATGCGCCCGAACAGCGGATGAGAAAAAAGCCGGGGATATTATAGTAATGGATGTTAAAAAACTTACGGCCATAACTGATTATTTCGTTATATGTGATACTGAATCTGCACCTCAGGTCAAAGCTATTGTAGAATCTGTAAAGAAAGCTTTAAGTAAGGAAAAGATAGATATTCTTCATAGAGAAGGAATGGTAAACAGTAAATGGGTTTTGCTGGATTATGGCGGTGTTGTGATGCATGTCTTTGATAAACAGACCCGTTATTTTTATAACCTCCAGCGGCTCTGGGGTGATGCTAAAGAAGTAAATTGGAAAATCAAATAAAAGAGTTTACTATGCAAGAAGAATATAATAAATATATGAGTTTGGCTTTAGAGTTAGCCGAGAAAGGAAGAGGCAGGGTTAGTCCTAATCCTCTGGTCGGATCTGTTATAGTTAAGGGCAACAGGATTATAGGAAAAGGCTTTCATGAGAGGTTTGGCGGAGCACATGCTGAAATAAACGCCTTAAAGGATGCCAGGAAGAATGTGTATGGAGCTACTATGTTTATCAATTTAGAACCCTGTTGCCATTATGGAAAGACCCCTCCTTGTATTGATAAGATAATTGCTTCAGGATTAAAAGAAGTGATTATTGGTATCAAAGATCCCAATCCCCTGGTGAACGGAAAGGCTATCAGGCAACTGAGAAGAGCGGGTGTAAAGGTAAAAACAGGTGTTCTGGCAGAAGAGGCTGAAAAATTAAATGAGATATATATAAAATTTATTAGTAAAAAGCTGCCTTTTATAATATTAAAAAGTGCTATGAGCATTGATGGTAAAATTGCAACAAGAAGCGGACATTCCAGGTGGATCAGTAACGAGGCTTCCAGAAAATACGTACATGACCTACGAAGCCAGGTGGATGCTGTTTTAGTAGGGATAAATACGGTATTAAGAGATAAGCCCGAATTAACAGTTAGAGGGAAAATAAAATCAGGGACAAAAAATCCTACAAGAATTGTTGTTGACAGTAGCTTAAGGGTGCCTTTAGGAGCAAAGGTATTAAATAAAAAAGCTCCCTCAATAATTGCTACCACAAACAGGGCATCTTTAGCAAAAATAAAGAAACTCGAAAATAAAAATGTCAAGGTATTAATGATAAAAAGCAAAAATGGTAGAGTAGACTTAAAAACTCTGGTTAAGAGTTTAGCAAGGTTAAATATTTCCAGCATTCTTGTTGAAGGTGGTGGAAATATTAATGCTGGCATGTTAGAAGCAAATCTTGTGGATAAAGTCCTCTTTTTTATCTCTTCCATAATAATCGGGGGTAGAGATGCATTGACTCCTGTTGAAGGTAAAGGGATAGATAAAGTTAATAAAGCAATACGTGTCAAAAACACAAGTCTATCAAGATATGATGATATACTGATAGAAGGATATATAAAAAGGTAAAAGTTAAAAATCAAAAGTTATATGAGGAGAAAAAGATATGTTTAGCGGTATTATTGAGGATTTAGGAGTAGTCAAAAAGGTTGAAAGCGGTAAACTGACTGTAGAAACAAAATTAACCGACCTGAGCATAAGTGATAGTATTGCGGTTAACGGGGTATGTTTAACTATCTCTAAAGTTTTCTCTGTAACC
>DAOVJB010000130.1 GCA_030673425.1 Elusimicrobiota bacterium
CTCGTGCAACCCCGCTTTGGTTACTTACTATAATAGTTAAAATTCCTTCTTTATTTAACTTTCTTATAGCTAGAGCACTGCGAGGTATTAACTCTATCCTATCCGGATGATTAATGTAGCCTTTATCATCATTAATAGTTCCGTCTCTATCTAAAAAAACAGCAATATTACCTTTGGATGACCTAAATTTTCTTTTACGTCTCATTAAGATTACCCTCCCGCAATCCATCTTTTTCATAATCTTGTGTTACTACTATCGTTAATCCCATAATAAACCAGAGCATCATTACTATCTCTGAATCACCAAAATTATATTCTGTCATTCCTGTAATCACAAATCCAATAAAAGCCGTTAAAAATCCCAGAATTAAAACTGATGATAAATCACCTCTCGGACGAATTTTCCAGTAAAACCTAAAAGCATAAATAAAACAGCCTATAAGTATCCATAAAAATGCTATAAGAGTTAAAATCCCTCTTTCAGCTGCTATATGAATAAAATTGTTATGTAATTCTCCCCAGCCCTGTTTCCATTTAGCTTTAGGATTAACATAATCAGGATAAACTTTAGCAATATTCTTCATACCCACTCCCCAGAGCGGATAATGTTTAATAATATTAATACCTCCCTGCCACATATATACTCTTTCCTGATCCCAGAGATTAGTAGCCCGCTTTATTATTGATTGACGATTACCTTTCATTAACAAAGATATAGAGCCACTCACTACTATACTAATTAACAATATAGCAAATATCCAGAGGGCTATTTTCTTAAAACGAGGTGGTTTAAATATAAGAATGAACACAACAGCTATAGAAGTCGCAAACCATGGGATACGACTAAAAGTAAATATTAAAGCAACACCTATAACTAAAATAGACAAACTTATCCAAATCTTCTGCTTAAAAGAACCTATAAAAACCAGAGGAACTCCCACACTTATAGCAAACATTAACCCTTCAGCCAGGGTTAAAGGATGCCCCCTGGAAGCTATGATTCTCCCGTCAAGCATGCTGATAAATCTTAAAAAACCTTCCGGTGCTCTGGCTAAGAAATCAGGCCGTGTGACTATCTGTCCTTCGTGACTATTAACTCCTAAAAGATATTGACTAATTCCCTGTAATGATACTATTACCGAGCCTATTATAAAAAAGAGGAGTAATTGTTTGACCTGTTTTTTGTCTTTTACATTGTTTATTATAAGGAAAAACAGTATAACCAGACTTTCTGACCTTAAACCTCTCATGCTATGCCTGATATCAAGGGAAAAGAAGACGGAAATAACCGTTAATAACATAAATACAAGTATGGGTTTATTCATAAAATTAGCATTAAGTTTCCAGTTGCCGCTAGCTATAATTTTTACTAACCATACGAGCATTAAAAATATCCAGAAAAACTGTGTAGCAGCTATAGAGATGGGTAAAAAAAGAGCAAAAAGAATCAACCCTATTCTTATTAAATATTCACATCTATTAACTAATTCCTGATTCAAAACCAACTCCTTAATTTAATAATTTATCTACGGCATGGGATACTTCTTCTACTCCTATAGACTTAATACATTCGAGTGTCTCACAATCAGGACTACTGCTACAAGGAACACAAGGTAAATTACTTTTAATTACTATGTTACTTTCACCTAAAGGACCAAAACGCACAGGATTAGACGGCCCAAAAATAGCAACTACCGGAACTTTTAATGCTGCTGCTATATGCATAGGACCTGAATCATTGCCTACAAAAACCGAACACCTCTTTATAAAAGCAATCATCTGGGCCAAATTAGAATCATTCGTTACATAAGTTTGATTGTTATGTATTAATTTTAACATTTCATTAGCTCTTGAATCTCCTTTACGTATCAAAAGAAATACAGCCATTCCTTTTTCAAGAACCAATTTGTCACATAAAGCGGCAAATTTGGTAATCTCCCATGAACGAGAAGGGTTAAGGCTGAAAGGATGAATTCCTGCTATCCTCTTTTCAGGCGAGATACCTTTTTCCTTCATAAATTCATAAACAAATTTATCGCTTTGGGCATTACTAAAAACTTCAGGAATATCTCCCTCTTCTTTTATACCCAGCACCTTTAATAAATCTAAATTATCTTCCATCATATGACGTGTTTGGTTATTTTGATAAATAACGGTCCTATTAAGAAAAAAACCTGCTTTTTTACGTTTGTGGCCGATTCTTTCGGGAATCCCGGCTAAATATGTCAGCAAAGCCTTTTTCCAGTCTGCATTTACCACCAGAGCTAAATCAAATTTCCTCACGCGTAAATCTTTAATCAACTTAACAATCTGTCTAAAGGTAAACTGTTTTTTCAAATGGTCACTTAGCCATGATGGATTAAAAATCATTACCTCATCAACAAAAGGATTAGAAGAAACAACATCCCTGGTATATTCTTTTACCAGATACGTAATAGAGACCTTTGGAAATCTTTTCCTTAAAGCCCTGGGTAATACCGTACTCATCACCATATCCCCAATATTATCCAAACACTCAACAAGAATTCTCATGATGCTTCCTTCACTTTATTTTTCGGCTGTGTCTTCCAACGATTATGTAGCCAGAACCATTGATCAGGATAGTTAATAATATATTTCTCCAACCGCTTTGTTAATAAAGATAACTCTTTTCTCACTTGTTCTTCATTGGCCTTTCCGGTCTCAAGATATACGGGTTCTTCAATAAAAACCTGATGGGTGTTATCTTTTAGTCTAACATCTACAGCAATCACAATCGGTGCTCCCGTACGCATAGCCAATACCACAGGCCCTGAATAGGTAGACGCCGGCCGACCAAGAAAATCGACAAACAGACCTGCATCCCCAGCATGCAGATCACCTAAAAATTCAACAACATCGCCATTCCTTAAAGCCTTAATAATCTCACGAGGACTATTACTGTTTTGAAAGATACTTTTCATTTTTCCCCGTCTAATCTGAGCAGCAATCCAATTGGCCACCCAGGGATTTTTCTGTCTTTTAATAACCTTATTCACAGGATAACCGTTTAAGGTGAGAGCCATTCCCATCACATGCCAGTTACCTATATGTTCTGTTAATAAAATAATACCTTTATTTTTTTCTTTTGCCTGGCGTAAATTATCTAAACCTTCAATTTTAACAACTTTATCAATTATCTTTTTATCCCAGCGACTGATTTTTATAGACTCAATAAGTGTCTTGCTAAAATTTCTATATATCTGATGGACAAGTTTTTCTTTTTCCTGGCAGTTTAAGTCAATATCCCGAGCTTTATCAAGATTCTCCATAACTAAATTTTTCCTGGGTTTAATTACAAAATATAACAGGTCACCCAGAGTTGTACCTAAAAAATAGGCTAATTTCCAAGGCAACAAATGTACGAACCATATAAAAATTTGTAAAATTAAATATTGTAAAAAATAAACCATTAAATTCTCCCTAACTTAATTTTGAAATAATTAAGTCCCTTAACTCTTCATATCCTTCTGTAATTTCTAAGCTAATCTTCAATATCAATATCTCGCCAACTTCAGAGATATTATCTTTCATTCTTACTGCGTCTTTTTCTGTAGTTACAATACTATTATCACCGGCCTGCTTGAATATACTTCTCAAGGTTTCTTCAGTATAGTGATAATGGTCAGGAAAACGAAGTTTCTTGACGATCCTGGCTCCTAAACTATCAAGCGTCATCTCAAAGGATAAAGGATTTCCGATACTACAAACAGATACTATATTCCTCCCCTGGAGTAAATCTATTTGTTCTTCCTCAACCTGTAACTGCCTTTTTACTCGTTCTAAGGCATAAACCTTTTGAATGCTTTTTACTAAAAGTGCCTTCTGATTTATTTTTCTTAATTCACTTTTTATTTTTTCCAACTCATCTGATGAAACCTGCTCAACTCTATTCAATAATAACACATCTGCTCTTTTTAAGAACCTCAAAGGTTCGCGTAAGAAACCCCTCGGTAAAAGGTGCCCGCAACCAAAAGGGTCTAAAGAATCTATCACTACTATATCCAAATCCCTTTCTAATCTAATATGCCCAAATCCATCATCAAGAATAAATACTCCCGCTGCCAGCTTATTGATTGCTACCTGTGCACATTTAACCCTATCTTTACCGACAACAACCCCACACCCTTTTAGATTCTCTGCTATTAAAAAAGGCTCATCCCCTGCTAATTC
>DAOVJB010000028.1 GCA_030673425.1 Elusimicrobiota bacterium
TGGTTCATATTCTATATTCTCTAAAGGAAAAGCCACATAATTTTCAGTATCCCTGTCATAATAAATGTTTATATAATTACCGTTTGTATCAATTATCTTATCCATACCCCACATAAATGTTTTGTTATTATCAGGATTATCTAGCCTGGAATTTGTATCTAGTTCGGTCTCAGCTCCTAAAAGATATTTGGTACCGCTTTTATCCCATACTATCCAGCTATTGCCGTCAAAGTAGAATTTCATAAAATCTGACTCAATCTGAGTACGATATTCACCATAAGGTTCAGCATCAATAGGTACTAATTCCTGGTTTATTCCCCTAAAGGTGAAAATAAATGTGTCTTCTGCATCGTTATAGGTAGGAATGCCGTCTTTAGTATCACGCCTTATATTCCCTAAACTCAAATCCCAGCCAATACCGCACCATCCATTACTTCCACCACTGTTATATATTAAAGATAAGTCTGGCTGCATACTATCAATACCGGGTGAAACTACTATGGGGATGTTATAAACAAAAGCACCGGTGTATAAAGATACATCACCAGTGCCGTCATTGGTAGGATTAACGGTGGGATTATTCTTTTGTACAGGCAAGGGAGATTCCGGTATATACCCGTCATAATTCCCATTTGCATCAGCATACGTAATGTTTGATAAAATAAACAGAATTAGTATTAACAGACCTAATTTTTTCTTCATAATGATTTTCTCCCTTCTAAAAAAATATGAGATTGAGCTTCAAAATAAGCTCAATCTCACGTTTAGTGTCAATTAAAACTTATAATATTAGTTTACCATAAAATTAAATAATTGTCAAGTTTGTTGAAATTTACTCATTTTATATTAAATTTATTCATTCTTGTTCTTCTGGAGTTTCTTTTGAGCTTTTCTTATGTATTTATCTGCTTTTTTGGCATACTTTCCTTTTGGATCCAACCCAATAGACTCCTGAAATTTCTCAGTTGCACCAATATAATCGCCTCTTTTGGAGAAAAGGGGACGGTTCTATTTTTCACCCTTTTCTGCTTTTCTCTAAATAGTTGCTGTCATTATTTATCTTCATATAATTTTTTATAGAATTGCTTTAATTGTGGCAATTCTATAATTTCTTTGGGTTGAATTACTAATAAGTTATCTAAGATAATTTCATCTTTACCAAAGACAATACGATATGCTATATATGAAGTAGCGTCAGTTAATAATGTGTGATATTTCTTCAAATTAGTCAATACTTGAGTAGAATCTTTTTTTTCATAATAAACACTTGCTAAACTTGCATAGATATCGGCATAATTTGGAAGAATCTTGGCTGCTTTTTCAAACTCTTGAATTGCCATATCAAGGTCATTTTCCATCCAATAAACAAATCCGAGATTATTATGTAATACGCCATCGTTTGATTCTAATGTTAACCTTTGTATATAATACTCTTTTTGGATTGGAACTTTAACAGTATATGATTCCAAAATTTTACAAATTATTCTTTGCCTTATTAAGTTTCTTTGGATATTTTCTTTTCCATAATATCCATAAATGTCCCCCAATTTACCATATGCTTCGTAAAAATATGGGTATATTCTTAGGGTTGTCTCAAATTCTCTCTTCGCTTCTATTCTTTCCCCTAAATCTAAAAATATTAGTCCAAGCATATAATGAGACTTAGCCAAAAGTAGATTGTTATGTTTCACTTGAGGACTTATTTCAATACATTTTTTTAACATATTTATCGCTTCAATGTAATTTCTCTTCTCTCTATAGATAGATCCAAGTATGTAATACCAATAACCATTGGGACTGCGTTTTATTTCTTCCATAATTGCATGTGGGGATACCTTAAAAAGTAACCAAGAAAATCCTACGTTGCCTACCGGTTCAAATTTTCTCAACCATGTATATTTTTCTCTTATATGAAAACAATCCGTAAGGCTATTAGTATCTATTAGTATTTCTCCATCAGTGGGCCATTCTGGATCTATTTTTATTTGTCTTTTGTCTTTCATAGATTTCTCTAAGAAGCTTGAGACAAATTTTTTGTTTTGTCCCCAGTCAAGATTAGAATCAGCTAAATATTTATATCCATTTTTAGAACCACCTACGATTTCATTAAAATACTCCAAATAATGAGGATGTACAAGAAGGCTACTTATAACATAATAGCAAATCGTAACTAATAAAGATAACCGAAAAAATTTATTTTTGATTATACTTATATTTCCCATGAATAAATATAAAAATGGTAAAGCAGAAATCACATATCTAAAACCACTGTCAGTACGATTAAAAAGACTAAAATGAAGAAAAATGATCAAAGGTGGAACAAGTAAGAAAGATACCTCTAATTTTTTTTGTAAGGCACTATTAAATTTTATTATTGTAAATATCGCTGCACATAACAATAATATAATAACCAGAGGTTCTTTTACTAAAAATCCTATGATAAAATAATACCACCACCCATGGGTTGATTTTTGCCCTAATAGATAAGCAGGATGACCAACCTCATTTATATGTTGCTGTCTATCGAGTCCCATTATATACGGTGGAGGACAAGGAATAGGAAGCCAATAAAAAGCCTTTTTTATTGTTTGTAATGAGTTACTTTGGAAATTAAAATCCTTAAAAGGGGTAAAAGTTCCGCTGAAGCCATATCCGATATTAAGTACAAGTAACGCTATCAATAGGACCTTTGCCAAGTTCTTAAAATAGAGCTTTTTTGTTAAGTCCTTTCTTTTAATAATTTTCTTTCCAAAATAAAGATATAAAATTGTTAAAAAAGGAAGTATAAAAAGCAGCAAAAGTGCAGTATGTTTTGAAAGTAATGCTAATCCCAAAGATAATCCGGTATACCATACATATTTTTTCTTCTGAGATAACAATAATTTGTAGAAATAATAAACGCAAATAAAAATAAAGCAACTTACCACTATATCTGAGGTAATGAAACACGAATGTGCAATTATATTAGGGTCGCAAGAAAACAATATTAATACTAAAACACCTCCTATTTTCCCATAGATTTCGTATCCCCATTTGAAAAGAAAAAAACTTAATAGTAAAACAAAGGGTATCATACAAACTCTTGCCCAAAAAAGTCTATTCTCCCAACTAATGAATCTATGGTTTTTTAATATTAAACCATGAGCTAAGTATGAAAGAGGAGGATGCTTTGCCGTACTCTGTGTATTCCATTTGAAATTATTTGCCAAATAAATACCTGCTTTGAGATACTTCATCTCATCATAAGTAGCAGTTTTAACCTTTAAGGTTAAAATTATACGAGATACCAGCAAAAATGAAGCTAAAATAACCAATCCTATCAGAAGAGATGAGAGAAATTTTTCTTTATGGTGGTTTTTATTCTCTTGTGTTTCTGTAGATTTTTGGAATTTAGGCTTATAAGATTCATTTTTCATTTGAAGACCTACAATTTTTACAATATTCAGTCGATCTTCATTTATGAAATGAAGCAAAAAATCATTGGAGAGAAAAAGCTATTACGCACGATATCATAAATCTCTCTAAAAGTAAAGATAATTCTTTCACTGGCATTAACTGTTTACCTCTGTCCAATAAAAAAGAGACGTTTTATTTACGTCTCTTTTTTGTTATCAATTAATTTTGTTGAAAATTGCGATTTGCCCCCAGCGTTACTGAAATTTTTGACCCTGACATTTTCCTAAATTTATTTCTTTTGGTTTCTCAATTTCTTTTGAGCTTTTTCTATATATTTATGTGATTTTTTAGCATATTTTCCTTGGGGATCTAAGCCGATACATTCCTGAAATTTCTCAGTTGCATCTACATAATTACCTTTCTTGTATAAGTCAACTCCTCTCTCATACGCCTGATATGCTCTGATTCTGGTAGGTGTGGTATCTAATTTAGTCTTAAACTCTTCATCTTGAAGAAGTCTCTCCGCATCTTCAAAATTAAGGATCACTCTTGGAGTAATAAAGACAAGTAATTCTTTCTTGTTCTCTGTAATTCCTCTTTGTTTAAAGAACCAGCCAAGTAGCGGTATGTCACCTAAAATGGGTATCTTGCTGGTTGATCTGGATGTATCATCTTCAATTAAACCACCAATAACAATAGTCTGTCCGTCTCTTACTATCACATCTGTTCGTGCTTCACGAGTGGCTAAAATGGGAGCTTTAAGCTCAGGATCCGTTCCCAGTATCTTTTTAACCACCTGAGTAATTTTAAGTGATACATCACCCTGGCTGTTAATACGTGGCAGGACCGTTAAAAGCACTGAAACATCCTTGTAGTCATAGGTCTTTATCATCTGACCTGATTCAAGAATTCTGCTTTCCCTTAAGACAGGCACCTCTTCTCCTATGCGTATAGTTGCCTCCTTGTTGTTAGAAGCAAGTATACGCGGAGCAGAAAGGATATTCACTCTTTTATCAGTTGCCAGCATCTGAATGGCAGCTGACAACATAGCGTCATCTCTTAGCACAGAATACTTTAATCCTTCTGTAACAAAACCGCTCAAACCGAAAGTCTGACTTGCTTCATCAGTTACGGTATGCCCGCTTCCTGTAGCACTCCATTCATTTTTATAACTCCATTCAAGGCCTAATTTGGTTTCATCCGTAAGACTTATCTCTACAATTAAAGCCTCAATAAGTACCTGAGGAATCTGAACATCTACTTCCTGAATGATTTTAATAATCCTTTTAACATTACTCGCTACATCTATTATCACTAAGTGGTTTGTCTGTTGATTGGTCAAAATGGTACCATTTCTTGAGATAAGCGGCTGAATAAATGCTTTCATATCATTAACAGCTGTAAACTGCAGGGAAAATACCTGTGTTATTATACTGTCACTGACCTCCTCTTGTGCCATTATTTCACCTAAGCCAATTTTTGTCTCAATATTTTTCTGGCCTGCCTCACTTTGAGCAACTACTTTCAATAATTTATCTGAGACTTTAATAATAGTTAAGCCTTTAACTTCTAAAATAGCCTGTAATATCTCAAGAGCCTCGCTTGCCGGTATTCTTACAGGACTTATTACGGTAACGTTGCCTTTTACCATGTCACTTTTAATAAAAATATATCCTGTAACCTCACTGAAAAACTTAAGCACCAAATCTATATCTGTATTGGTAAAATTAAGAGATATCAACCTGTCCGGGTCAATTTCCTTTGCAGGTTTAGCCATAGCCGAGGGAAGCATCACGGTGTTAAAAACAATTACAGATATTAACAGAAACACTAATTTACTATTAATTTTTCTCATTTACTCCTCCATTACTTACTCAATCTGAGCTTTATTTTTAATTTTCCTTTATAATCCAATAATACCTCTTTTCTTTCTTCATCTATAGTTTCGATTGTTGCCTCTTTTATTGTGTCTCCTACAGCATACATAGAAGAACCGCCTCTTCCTCTTTTATCCTCAATAAGTGCAAGATTCTCTTTGCCATTGAATACTATGCCTGTTAACAGAACCGTATTTTCTATTTCAGCCTTTTTTCTTTGAAGTTCATTCTCTTCCTGTTTTTTCTTTATTTCAGCTAATCGCTTTTCCTCCTCTTTTTTCCGCCTTTCTTCTTCTAATCTCATCTGTTCTTCTCTTTTTCTTCTCTCAGCTTCCCTATCCGTAACGACCGTCCAGGGAGGCTTAAATATATTCTTTTTTTCTATGATTTTATAATATTTATATTTCTGGTCTGTTTTGGCATAAGCTGTATTAACAAGACCTAAAATAGAGAATATTATTATCAACATTAAACATATTTTACTTGATGAACAATTCATTTTTATTCACCTTTTTCTTGGTCATAAATACCGCGCTTACTGCTATCTGGCTTCTAAGAAAAGAAGGGGTTTCATTATCAGGAACTATCTGTAATTTTCCTATTCCAAATAGATGAGGAGAATTCAACACCTCATACATAAATTGAACCAGAGCTCCTATAGAACTTTCAAGACCCACTTGAACCTTCAGCTCCTGGTACATCCTATCTTCTCTGAACGCATCTTCTGAGTGAAGTGGTGTCATAGTGATTATCTGTTTTATGCCTGATTTTTTGGCTAATTTTTCCAAATCTATAAATATCTGGGCGAATTTCTCATCAGCTGTTTTCTCACTTGTAAGACGTTTGTAAAACTCCTGATACTCTTTCCTGATCTCATCTTTTTTAGCTAATAGATCTTCGTCTCTTTTTAATTCTTTCTTTTTTAATGCTAATTTTGTATCAATATTACGAGCACTGGTAATCCCCGGCTCTATCACATAGACATAAAGCAGAGAGCCTAAAGTTACGAATATGCATAAATACAAAATTATTTTTTCTCTTTTTTTAAGTTTCATTGTTTAACCACTTCTTAGTTTCTTGTATAATTTTTAGAATAACAGGTAATCTCAAAATCGACGAGCTCAATTTTATCATAGTTTCCTAATTCCGAACGTTTTATTTCAATTCTACCAAAATAAGGAGATTTTCCAAGCGCAATAGAGAATTTGCTCACATCAGAATGGGATTTTGTTCTTCCTTTTATATTCGTAAGTTTATCCTTCTCATACGAGAAACTCGTTAAATATACATTATCAGGACATCTTACGGTAATTTCTCTTAAGATATCAAGAGAAACAACTGAACCGATGATTGATTCCCGTAGTTTCTCCATCTGGTCTTTCATAGTTTTTACTTCTTTTATCATCGGATGGATTTCTTCCATCTTCTGATTGATTTTATTAAGCGCTATTTGACCTCTGATTATCTTATTGAAGCTTATTGCAAGGATAAATCCTGCCAGAATTAGTGCTATACCAGAATAGGCTAAAATCTTTTTGCGTTTCTTTTTTCTGTTTTGTTTTTGCTGAATTTCCCTGGGAACAAGATTAATACCGGACATTCCTGATATGCAATTAAAAGCCAATCCCACAGGTACTGAAAACAAAGGAATATCTTCTTGGGGAATTGAATGTTCTATATCAGGTAAAAGCTCAGCATATTCTACTTCCATCTTTAAGTTTTTGGACAAATAACCCTTTAATCCTTTTAGCTTACTACCTCCACCTGTAAGTAAAATATGGTTAAGTTCTAAATTATTTCTTTCCTTCTTAAAAAGGTCGAGTGAGATTTTAATTTCTCTTGCTAATGTTTTAAACCATTCCTTTTTTATATGTTCAATATCTTGAACTTCTTTACCCTGTTGCTTTTTTAGCTCTTGAGCTTGTAGATAATCCATCTTGAATTCTTTTTGTATAGATTTTGATAAATTCATTCCGCCTAAATTTATACTGCGACTGGCAATCAAATCAGTTTTGTAGATTAAGTTTATCTCACTAAATTGATCACCTATATCTATTACAGCATAAACGGTATCTTTCTGTTCGTCACCACAGAGAGTTTTAGCAAGAGCAACAGAGGTAACAGAAACTACATCAGGTTCTAATCCCGCTGTCCTTAATATTTCTAAATGCTGCATAATTGTCTCTTCCTTGACTGCAAATAGATGTACCTCTGTTTGGTTTATATTCTCTTGTTTCGTTGTATTATCCGCATTATTTATAATGATATAATCAGTTACCGCTTTATCAATTGGAAAAGGAATCTGTTTTTCCATTTCAAAATTGACCATATTTCTTATTTCCTGCTCTTCATCTGAAGGCAAAAAGACAGTCTTAATAATAGCAGCATGTCTTGGCATAGCTGTAGCCAGGAAGTCTTTATGAAGATTAAATCTCTGGTTGAGCTTTTTTAGCTCCTGTATTATAATCTCGGATTTTTCTTCTTGGGATATTTCAGGAGTAAAAGATAATTCCTGACAGAAATAATCCACCAGAGTATATTTATCTCTGCTCTTCTTAAGTCGTACAAATTTAATAGCTCCTGTTCCTATATCCAATCCTGTATATAGCATTTACATTTTCTCCTGCCAGTATATAATTCTTGGTGCTGAAGTGGGACTAACGTTTATAATCGCCTCTATCTCTTTATATGTATTCCCAACAAACCCAACACACGTTATGCGGAAGGTATCCGAGGTTAATCTTATTAAGTTTCCCACTTCCTTATATATTTTTTCGCCAAAGAAATCCTCAATTTCTTCCCGGGTTTTAAAGGGATGAGAATCTCTTTCATATAATAATTCCTGTATTTTACCCTTACTCACCTTAGGAAGAGTTTCAAGGACATCTAAAGAGGTGGTATTGATGTTGATTTTACTGTCGTTAGTAGCTACAGTCAAATACTTTTTTAATACCTTAAAAGTTTCTTCATCCACTCCTTTTATCAATCTTAATTCCTCTATGGTATCCAAAAGTCCATTTTTGCAATTATACCCGTGATAGAGAAACTGATAGTAAGATTCTTCTGCTCCATAAGGTCTGGGATTGGAATCGGTATCCAGCCAGTCGAAAATTCCATCCACAATTTCTTTTTTGTTTATCGTTCTATCCAGAGGTCTGAGTAAATTCAATCTGTATTGAGCAAGAGTATTAAGATTCAATTTGGCATTTTCATCTTCTATTCTAACCCAATAACATCCGTCTCCCAGCTCTCTTCTGTTATATAAATCAAACTCTTCATACATAAACTCATTGGGAACAATAAAATCGTTTCTATACAACTCACTTATTGCTTTTTCTATTCCGGCTCTTGCTAAATAAAAGGCTTTTAGTTTATTTACCTGATAACGGGATTTCCTTAATTCAAGTCTTGTTATGTAGGCTATGCTGATTATAATACTGACTATTATAACCATAACCCATAGTGTAATTATTAAAGCAAACCCTTTATTATTAATATAATTCAGTTTCTTATTCATCATTCGTGAAAAGCAGGATACTCTGCCATTACCGGTATAACTTTACAGATAACCAGTTGCCCCGAAGGATTATCCCGGTCTTCAAAAGTCAGGGTTACCTCTACTGCTTTAGGTAATACAAAGCCTCTTTTAAAAAGTTTTCCTGTTTTTTTATGTATTCCCCAGGAATCCTTCCACCTTGCTCCGTCATAATACCTGAATTTCAACTCCCTTACCAGAGGTCCCAGGATTTCACGGGAATATTCTTTTTCTGAATTACCATTAAAAACTATTCTCTGTAATCCTGAATCATGATTTTTATCATTGTTAATTAATGAGTATTTCACTCTTCTTAAAGGAAATTTACCCATGTCTTTATCCAGCCCAAAAGAATTGCTTGTGGTTATCTCTAATGAATCCGTCTCTATCTCTTCATCTTTAATGTCTCTTCCTATAAAAACAAGATTTCTGTTTGTTGATGTAACAAATGCAGAGTGAATATCTCTCTGTAAATATTCCAAGACTATTTTAACGTCCTGATAAAGATATCCTCTGTCTTTCCCGTGTTCATATGCATTAACACAGGCTCTATAGGTAGAATAAACCATCATAACCACAATACTGGTGATTAATAGACTTATCATCACTTCTATTAAGGTAAAACCATTTTTATTCTTCAATAACATCTATTTATCCACCTTTGTTGTTATAAGGGTTGGCATGATATGTCAGGAGTTCAACTCTGGGTGTAGCATATTTTTCTTTCCAGGAGACAATATAAGTTATCTTATCCAGACTCGGATTGACTTGTTCAACCTTAATTTCCCAGTTAAAACCCTCCTCAAGCTCACCTTTGGAACCGTCTTCTGGAATTCGCTCTCCTGACATTAAAATCTGCGAAAGATGGCTATCTGCTAAAAGAATAGCTGTACTTCTTTTATAAGCCATATTATTCATCCGCCTGGTATACATAAGTGCCTGTATTCCCACTGTTAACCCCACTGTTAATATAACCAGAGCCACCAGAACCTCAACCAATAAAAAACCGCTGTTTTTAATTTTCTTCGTTTTAGTATTAATCATAATCATAGTCGAAAGTTTTTATTTGAGAATAAACTCCTTTTATTGTCACAGCATAAATATTATTTTTATTATCCTGTAGATATATAAAAAAATCCTCACTGGAGCCATTTGGATAGAAAGTAATCTTTTGATTGCTTAACCGGGCAAAATCAACGTTTTCAGGAAGATAATTGTAAACGAAACTTCTTTTAACAACAGATGTCATTTGCTTAATTACCATACTATCAGGAACTGAAGATATGCTGTATCTACTTTCATAAACGTCAAAATTTACTTCATAGCTAATGCCTTCAAGGATAGCTAAATCACGGGCATAAGCAAGACTATGAGCTAATTCCCTCGTGGCATTTTTTATCAGGCTATTCTGGTATACTCCCCTGAAAGCAGGCATTGAAAGAGTCAGAGATACAAGGACTATTCCAACTACAATGATAAGTTCGATTAAAGTAAACCCACCTGCTTTTTTATTTCTTAAACCCTTCCCAATTAGTAATGTCATCATCTCCGCCTTCTTTACCATCAGCTCCGTAAGAGTACAGGTCATAATCCGCACCATGCAAACCCGGATAAATGTACACATACCCACCACCCCAGGGGTCATTACTAATCCCTTTTTTTAAGTAAGGACCATTCCAGTTTTTTACATTGTAAGGTTTTACTATCAAAGCTTTTAATCCCTCACTTGAGGTAGGGAAA
>DAOVJB010000040.1 GCA_030673425.1 Elusimicrobiota bacterium
AAGGGTGGTTAACCTTTCAGGAGATTATAGAGAAATCGAGTAATATCGGTGTTGCCAAGGTAAGCGAGAAATTGGGAAAGAAGAAATTATTTTCTTACGCACGTGATTTTGGTTTTGGAAGTTTAACGGGTATTCAGCTACCAGGCGAGGCAAAAGGAATATTACGCCATCCTAAAAAATGGTCAAAGATTTCGTTATCCAGAATTGGCTTCGGACAGGAAATATCCGTAACCCCGATTCAGATGATATCTGCCGTTTCAGCCGTGGCAAATAAAGGCCTTTCTATGGAACCTTACATTATTCAATCTATAAACGATAAAAATGGATGTGTAATTAAAAAATTCAAACCAAAAGCAAAAAAACGGGTTATTAGAGAAGAGACAGCAAAATTATTAACCGGCATATTAAAAGGGGTGGTTGAGAGAGGTACCGGTCAATTAGCTGCTGTAGATGGTTTTAATGTAGCAGGGAAAACAGGTACTGCTCAAAAGTATGACCCTGAATTAGGAAGTTATTCCGCTGATAAATATGTGTCTTCTTTTGTTGGGTACTTACCGGCAGATGACCCAAAGGTGACTATTCTTGTAGTTATAGATGAACCGGAGGAAATTCACTGGGGGAGTACTGTGTGTGCTCCGGCTTTTGCTTCTGTGGCTAAAGAGATAATGCGTTACTTAAATATTCCTCCTGAGAGTGATATACTCATGGCTCGAGAAGTTGGGAGATAAGATTAATGATTAATAATCTTAAGGATTTGATTAAATCTTTAGATACCGAGCATATATACGGCAATTTAGATAAAAAAATAGAAGGAATTACTGCTGATTCCCGCCAGGTACAAAAGGGTTCTATTTTTATCTGTATTAAAGGTTCTAAAGAAGATGGAAAGAATTATGTGCCTGAGGCAATTTCCCGTGGAGCAATAGTAATCGGAGCCGAAGAAAAAATAGAAGTGCCTTCTGATATAACATTGTTGGTTGTACCCGATTCTCGCAAAGCGCTTGCTATTTTATCAAGAAATTTTTATCAAAATCCTTCGGAACAATTGGGCTTGATCGGTATTACAGGAACCAACGGTAAAACAACAATCTGTTATATGGTGGAATCCATATTCAAGGAGCAAAAGCTTAAAATTGGTGTACTGGGAACCATAGAGTATAGATTGGGTGCCAAGATTATACCTGCTTCAACCACTACTCCTCAGTCAGTAGATTTACAACGAATTTTGGCAGAAATGGTCAAAAATAAATTTGATTATGCCGTGATGGAAGTTTCCTCCCATGCTCTGGTTCAGGATAGAACCCTGGGATGTGAGTTTGATGTAGGGGTTTTCACCAACCTGACACGTGACCACTTGGATTTTCATAAGACTTTTGAGAATTATCTATCGGCAAAGGCAAAACTATTTGAGGGACTTACTACCGATTCAACAAAGAAGTTCCCGAAGTTTGCTGTTATAAATAAAGACGATCCACATAGTCACTATATTATTGACAGGACAAAGGTTCCGATAATTGCCTATGGTATTGAAAGTCCATTTTCTGATTCAAAAATAAAATATCTGAAAGCAGAAAATATAAAATTAAATCAAAATGGTTTTAAGTTTATCGTTACCTTAAATGGGGAAAAACTCACAGAAATTATACTGCATGTGATCGGAAAATCCAATATCTATAATGCATTAGCTTCTATAGGTGTAGGGCTAAGCCAGAACATAGATATAGGAATTATTAAGAAGGGATTAGAAAAAGTTAAAAGAATTCCGGGAAGATTTGAACTGTTGGATGTTGGGCAGAAGTTTATAGTAGTAATTGACTATGCCCATACTGATGATGCCCTCTACAGGACTCTTATTAGTGCTAAAGAATTGAATCCTAAAAGGATTATTACAGTTTTCGGCTGTGGGGGAGACAGGGACAGAACTAAACGTCCATTGATGGGAGAGGTTGCGGTAACTAATAGTGATTTTTGTATAGTCACATCTGATAACCCGCGCAGTGAAGATCCTGCCAAGATTGCTTTGGACATAGAAATAGGTATAAAAAGAACAGGTAAAGACAACTATAAAATTATCTTAGAGAGATATGAAGCTATTAAAGCAGCATTAGACTATGCTCAAGAGAAAGACATGGTTATTATTGCCGGCAAAGGACACGAAACCTCGCAGATTTTTAAGGATAAAATAGTCTATTTTAATGATACAGAAGTAGTAAAGGAAATTTTAAATAAAAGAAATACCCATAAATCTAAAGTGTAGAATATATTAGGGAGAAATGTGATTAAATCAGTTATTAAAGAATTATTAAAGATTACCAATGGTAAATTAATCAGCGAACAGATTGAGACAAAAGTTAAAGGTATCTGCGTTGATACCAGGACCATCAAGAAGGGAGAATTATTTATTGCCCTTAAGGGGAAAAACTTTGATGGTCACAATTTCATCGGGGAAGCCTTAAAAAAAGGCGCATGTGGAGTAATAATAGATAATAATTTATTTATCAAGAAAGTCTGGAAAATAGCAAAAAAAGATAAGAAGAAAAGAGTTATTATTCAGGTAAATGATACAGTTAAATGCTTAGGTGATATTGCCAGTTACTGGAGAAGGAAATTCAGGATACCTTTAGTGGCTATTACCGGAAGTAACGGTAAAACAACCACTAAAGATATGGCTATTAGCGTACTTTCGGGAAAATTCAAAGTTCTTGGTACCAGGGGTAACTTCAATAATCATATTGGTGTGCCATTGACTATATTAAGTTTATCTGGAAAAGATGAACTTATTTGTATAGAGATGGGAGCAAGTTCTCTTGGTGAGATTAAATATTTATCTGATATAGCAAGCCCGGTTGATCTGGGTGTAATTACTAATATTCAAAGAGCGCATTTATTATATTTCGGAAGCTTATCCGGTGTTCTAAAGGCAAAAATGGAGCTGGCTGATTCTTTATCCGGACAGGGAACTATGATACTTAATATTGATGATGTACACCTACAAAAAGCAGCAAATAACCTTAGATGTTCCTTATTAACCTATGGTATAAATAATAACAAAGCAGACGTGCGTGCTTCTTCAGTAAAAATGCACAATAAAGGGGTTAAATTCATAATAAGTGTAAAGACAAAAGGGGAGATATTAAAGGGAAACATAGATTTGTCTGTTTTTGGCTATCATAATGTATATAATGCTTTAGCTGCTGTTGCCATAGGTCAACTTTTTAATATACCACTAAAAGTATGCGCTAAAAGATTAGAAAAATTTAAGTCCCCTCCTTTACATATGGATATACTTAATGTAAAAGGAATAAAAGTAATCAACGATAGTTATAATGCCAATCCTGATTCAACGGAGATGGCTATATCTACTTTAGACTCTTTTACATGTGATGGTAAAAAAATAGCTATAATAGGGGATATGCTGGAGTTAGGTAAATATAGCAAAGCGGCACATAAGGAAGTAGGACAGCTTATAGCTAAATCCAATATTTCAGTATTATTTACGGTAGGAAAAATGGCCAGATACATAGCCGAAGGAGCTATAGAAAGCGGCTTGAATAAAAACAGAGTCTTTGTTAGCAGAAATAAACAGGATATTACCAGGAAAATGTTAAATATAATAGAAAAAGGCGACTTGGTTTTGATTAAAGGCTCACGAGCAATGAAGATGGAAGAGATACTTAAAAGATTCTAATTGTATGTCTATACGGAGGCTTTATGTTGTATTATTTATTGTATCCTTTACATAAGTATTTTTTTGGTTTTAATGTTTTTCAATATATAACCTTCAGGGCAGGAGGGGCTATACTTACAGCTCTCCTGATAAGTTTTTTCATTACTCCGTCAATTATCAGGAAATTGAAAAAGCTACATATTGAACAACAGATTCGTGATGACGGACCATCCAGTCATTTATCTAAAGTCGGTACTCCGAGTATGGGCGGTTTGATTATTTTATTGACCTTGGTGTCCTCAACTTTGCTCTGGGCCCGGTTAGATAACCGTTTTATTATTTTAGCATTATTTACCACTGTCTGGCTGGGGATTTTAGGATTCTTGGATGATTATCTTAAAATAATAAGAAAGCATTCCAAAGGTCTTAGTGCTCCAGCCAAGTTGTTAGGACAGATAATCTTAGGTCTTATCATAGCAGTATATCTCTATTCTGACCCTCTTAATTTAGAGTATGCTACTAAGTTAAATATACCTTACATCAAGAACGCTTTTCTTGATTTAGGATTATTTTATATTCCTTTTGTTATCCTGGTTATTATCGGTTCCTCCAATGCTGTTAATTTGACCGATGGACTTGACGGGTTGGCTATAGGTTCTTTAATTATTGCCGCTATTACTTATGCGGGAATAGCATATCTTGTAGGAAATGTAAAATTCAGCGCATACTTAAGGTTGATTCCGGTCTCAGGTAGTGGGGAATTGACCGTGTTTTTATCAGCTATGGTGGGAGCAGGTTTGGGCTTCTTATGGTTTAATAGCTTTCCTGCGGAAGTATTTATGGGTGACACAGGCTCATTGTTTTTAGGCGGAGCTATCGGCTTGGTAGCTGTATTCATAAAGCATGAACTTTTATTAATGGTCGTTGGAGGCATATTTGTCGTAGAGGCGCTTTCAGTGATTCTTCAGGTAGGATCTTTTAAGTTAAAGGGTAAGCGGATCTTCAGGATGGCTCCGTTACACCATCATTTTGAGTTAAAAAGTATGCCGGAGCCCAAGATAGTAATCAGATTCTGGATTGTCGCGATTATTCTATCATTAATTGCCTTGAGTTCGTTGAAATTAAGATAAATTTTGGGAGTGTCTTATTTGATTAATTTCAAGGATAAGAAGATAGTTGTTATAGGTATGGGACGGAGTGGTATTTCAGTAGCAAGGTTATTGAATAATTTAGGAGGGCATGTTTTCTTAAGTGATTCTAAAAATGCATCAGAACTAAAGAGCGAGATTAGAGACTTAAAAAATGAAAACATAGAGTTAGAAACAGGCGGGCATACAGAGAAAATTCTTCGAAACACAGATCTTATCATATTAAGCCCGGGAGTGCCTTCAGATACGGATTTATTAAAGGTAGCTTCCGGAAAAAATATTCCTGTTCTTAGTGAAGTAGAAATTGCTTATCAACTCCTTAAATCACCTATAATTGCCGTTACCGGGACTAACGGAAAAACCACTACTACCACGCTAATAGGGGAGATTCTTAAAAGTAGTGGTTATAAAACAGAAGTAGCAGGTAATATAGGCAATCCTCTATCCAATCTTGTTAACAAAACTGATAAAGATAATTTGATAGTTGCTGAAATAAGTAGTTTCCAGCTGGAGAATATAGATAAATTTAAACCCTGGATAAGTCTTATTCTTAACATAACTCCTGACCATCTCAACAGGCATAAGGATTTGGAAGGATATATTGAGGCTAAAAAAAAGATATTTATGAATCAGGAAAAGGAGGATTTTCTTGTTCTGAACGCAGATGATCCTGTTGTCAGTAGGATGGCTGAAGAGGCAAAGTGCAAGGTGCTATTTTTTAGCCGTAAAAAAGAATTAAAAGAAGGAATCTTCGTTAAAGGAAATGAGATTATTTCAATCTTAAATGGGCTGCCGTCTTTTAAATATCCTGTGGCTTCTCTAAAGATTCCAGGCCCTCATAATTTGGAAAATGCTTTAGCCTCAATAGCCGTAGCATTGCTTTGTAAGGTAGATTTTGATGTGTTAATCAAGGTTATATCTGAATTTACCGGTGTTGAACATCGTTTAGAACTGGTTGATGAAGTAAAAGGGGTGAGGTTTATTAATGATTCTAAGGCAACGAATGTAGATTCAGCGTTAAAAGCTTTGGAAAGTTTTAATAAGCCTATTATTTTAATTGCCGGAGGAAGAGATAAGGGCAGTCCGTATTCACCTTTAGGAAGCCTCGTAAAAGAAAAAGTAAAAGCTTTAGTTTTGTTAGGTGAGGCTAAAGATAAGATAAAAAGTGAATTGGGCAATTATACTAAAGTTTATATGGTGGGTGATTTGAAAGAAGCAGTAAAAACGTCATTTTCATCAGCTGAGGAGGGTGATATCGTTCTTTTATCACCTGCCTGTTCAAGTTATGATATGTTTGATAATTATGAAGAAAGAGGCAAAGAATTTAAGAGGTTAGTTATGCAAATAGCAAGAGGATATATATGATTAAACAAAAATTACACCGCCCCGATCTCTTTCTTATGGGAATCGTAATAGCACTTGTTGTTATAGGGATTATAATGATTTTCAGTGCAAGTGGTATTATGGTCTCGAATTTTGTCCTGAAACAATCCGTCTGGGCATTCTTAGGGATGTTGGCATTATTTTGCATGGCGGGAATTGATTATCATAAATTACAGAGGTTATCCCGTATCCTTCTTACCGTTTCAGGGATCTTGTTAGTTTTAGTCCTGTTAGGTGTTTTGAGTGATAATCCTAAAGGTATACACCGGTGGATGCGGCTAGGGCCGATAGGGTTTCAGCCTTCGGAAATAGCTAAAATATGTCTGATTGTATATTTAGCTGACCTTATAGATAGAAAACAGAGCAGGCTGAAAGAGTTCAAGAAAGGGATAATGCCTGCGTTAATTATGTTAGGGATTTTTTCTCTTCTTATATATAAAGGACCGGATTTAGGAACAGTTATTCTATTGGTTATGGTTGCTTTTATTATGCTGCTGATAGGAGGGGCGAGAATACGCCATCTTGTTTCACTTTCCTTGCTTTCTCTGCCTATACTGATTTTTACTATTGTTAGGACACCTTATCGCTTGAAGAGACTCTGGGCCTTTCTCGATCCCTCGTCGGATTCCAAGGGGGCTGGTTGGCAGGTCTATCAATCCCTTGTAGCTTTAGGCTCAGGCGGAATTAACGGCGTAGGGCTGGGCAAAAGTATACAGAAATTCTTTTATTTACCCGAACCGCATACAGATTTTATTTTCTCGATAATTGGTGAGGAATTAGGCTTTATCGGCTCATTAGTTATCGTTGTCCTGTTTATTTTATTTATCTGGAGAGGGGCAAAGATTGCTGTGCATGCTCCGGATTTATTCGGTAGCCTTTTAGCAGCTGGCTTGACGTTTACGATAGGACTGCAGGCTTTAGTTAATATTGGAGTGGTTACAGGGAGTTTGCCTACCAAAGGGGTGCCTCTTCCATTTTTAAGTTTCGGGGGGTCTTCTCTTCTTTGCACGATGGTTGGTGTTGGAATTTTGCTCAATATTTCAAAACATACTAACTAAGAGGATATTCTATGCATGTGTTAATTGCCGCGGGAGGAACAGGAGGACATGTTTATCCCGGGATTGCTGTTGCCCAGCAACTGAAAAAAAGTAAAGTGGAGATATTATTTGTAGGGCGATTGAATAATATAGAATCCAGAATTGTTGCAAAATACAATTTCTCATATAAGGGTATTTATAGCGAACCTTTGCCCAGAAAAATATCTCTGTCTATTTTTAAGTTTTTTATTAAACTCATAATTGCATTCTTTCAGTCGCTCTTTCTAATAAGAAAATTTAAACCTGATGTCATTGTCGGTACCGGAGGGTACGTCTCTTTTACTGTTATTGCAGGAGGTTGGTTATTAAAGGTTCCTACAGTTATACATGAACAGAATATAGTGCCCGGTTTGACAAATCGTATATTGGCAAAAATTGCAAAGAAAGTAACGGTAAGTTTTATTGCTTCAAAAAAATATTTCACCAGACAAGAAGTAATAATTTCCGGTAATCCTGTTCGTGAAGAAATTCTATCTCTTGATAGAGATTCGGCTATAAAAAGTTTAGAGTTGAATAAAAATAAAATTACAGTTTTAGTTCTCGGCGGAAGCTCAGGAGCCCATACTCTTAATTTAGCTGTAATTGATTCTCTGGATTTTTTAGCTACGGTGAGAGATAAAATACAGATTATTCATACTACGGGTCTCGATGATTATGAGCTGGTAAGATCAGCCTACCAGGAAAAAGGATACAGTGCACGTGTTGCCCGCTTTATGTATGATATAGAAAATGCTTATAAATCTGCGGATTTAGTGATATGTCGTGCCGGGGCTACAACATTAGCCGAGGTTACTGCTTTAGGTTTACCCTCTATTGTAGTTCCGTATCCTTTTGCTACAGATGAGCACCAGAAGAAGAATGCCCAGTTGTTGGCAGATAATAAAGCAGCGATTATGATCTTAGATAGGAATTTAGGAGGTAGCAAATTATCCGTTGAGATTTTGAATCTCATCCAGGATAAGGAAAAATTAGCTTTAATGGCAGCAAACAGCAGGAAATTAGGCAAGCCTGCTGCGGCAGAGGAAATAGCGGAGCTTATATATTTTCTGAGTGGATAGGAGAGCGATTAGTGGAAGAATTACTTAATGAATTTATTTATTTTATCTCTGTAGAAAAGTCTCTTAGCAAGAACACCATTGATGCTTACAAGCAAGATTTAATTTTTTATATAAGATTTTTGAAAGAAAAAAATATTAAAGATATTTCAAAAGTAACATATAACAATATTTTTAATTACTTGGTCAGCTTAATGGAGAAAGGGCTTTCTACAGCTTCTTTAA
>DAOVJB010000136.1 GCA_030673425.1 Elusimicrobiota bacterium
AACAACACAGGTAAAGGTAACAACACAGGTAAAGGTATCAACACAGGTAAAGGTATCAACACAGGTAAAGGTAACAACACAGGTAAAGGTAACAACACAGGTAAAGGTATCAACACAGGTAAAGGTATCAAGATAGGTAAAGGTATCAACACAGGTAAAGGTATCAAAACCACTAAAATTCCTTAAATTTCCGTGAAAGTTCTTATACTGATAAAATCTTGTGTTATGTGGTATGATGGCAACAATGAATAAAATATGCTTTAACGTGGGTTATTGCCCTGTTAGTTTTGTGAAAACGAGCCTGTGCTATCTTCCTTTGGGAGAGTGCGCGGGTTCTTATGTCTGGCGTGTCTAACTTGTTGACTGTAACGGGAAAGTCCATTATACCAAAGCCGGGCCCGTTATGGAAGAGGATATATAGAGGAGAGTATCAGGATTATTGCCCCTCTCAAGGTGGTGATGTCCACAAACTCGTGAGCGTTGAGCGCGTTAAGCTTTCTCCTCTCTTCTCTTCCGGCACTCGGTTTATATTTGGTTATTCCGGTTCTCCCTGGTTAATGTTGATGTTCGGGGGGTGGTGTTGATGTCCGGTAGTTGCGGGTTTTATAATGAGTTTTCCCCTGGTGTGGTTTCGTCCCCAATAGTATCCTGCACATATAGGAAAACTAATCCAATTCTTCAAATAAATTCTTTGATGAAGGATCACACTCCTTTAAACCCTGATTTTGTAAAATTAGACTTTAAGCTGGTAGGATTTGGCAAAAAGCCTGATTATTGCGGTTCCGTGTATGCTTCTGACATATGCAGGAACCCTGAATGTGGCAAGGTCCATTATAATTATTTGCACTGTAAAAAGCCTGAATGTCCTGAATGTTATGGTATCTGGATTCATGATAGCGTTAATAATGTAGAGGACCGTCTATATTCGGAAGGTGCGAAGGAAGCAAACCCTGGGAAGCGTTTACCACATGTTATTTTAAGCAAGGAAAAAAGCGAAGAGCTGACCTCAAAAAAAGGGTTAAATAAAATGATCCATGACGGTCAAGACTACGCAAAGTTAAAAAATATACAGGGGGGGGTAATGATCCCGCACATGTTCCGCGCTACGTCAGAGGCTAAATATAAAGCGCACCAGGCGAATAAAAAAACATGGGAATGGATCAGAGCGCAGCCGCGCCCTGAAGATTATCAGATATACAGCCCACATCTGCATACAGCTGCATATATCGGGTATATGCCTGGACCTATGGAATTGAATAATAATCATGAGATTAACCAGGGTATGCAGATTGTAGGCACAGAAGAAGAAAAAATTTTGTTTGGTTGCCTAAAAAATGATGGCACGAAAAGAGAGCGGAGATTAGAACGCGAATGGATTTATAAAACGATAACTGATGATTATAATTCCCCTGTAAGCTATACCGATAACAGAGAGGGTTTAAGGGGTTTAATTGGTTATCTCCTGACTCATGCCGCTATCTGTGAAAATATTCAATTTAAAATTATTCGCTGGTTCGGCAATTGTAGCGAGCGCAAATTTAAAACGATAAAAAGCGAGCGTCCCGCTTTGGATCAAAAGCCGCATTATTGTAAGGTGTGCGGGTGTGCGTTGCAGCCCTTCTGGGATTGGATTTATGAAAATTATTTTTATGTCGTTCATGGGGAAGTCCCGGAACCAGAATATTTTCAAGAAATCCAGGAGAATAAGTGGGGGGAAGGTCCCCCCAAAGATGCTAAAAAATTCTTGGTTTGTGATCCTTCAGGCGAAGAAGGAAAAGAGGGGGATAGAAAATGAATGTAGAAGAGCTGGTTGTGGTGTTGGATGGTGTAAATAAGGAGATAGAAAAAGAGGAAAAAGAAAAATATGTCGTCTATAATGATGGTGTGAAAAAAAACTTCCATCGATTTTTTAGTATGAATTGCCCTGAAAAGGAAGCGTGGTTGGAGGGAATAAGAAAAAATGAGCAAGCATAGGAAGCATAATAGGAGAAAGCACAGGCACGATAAGAGGTATAAAATTAAAAAACAGCCTGTAAATGTTTGGACGACTGAAAAATGTGATGGTTATGATGAAATAGAAGAAGAAATTTTGGACTTGTTGAAGGCTCCGGGTGCTATGATGGGGTTTTTTGATGAAAAAGGAGAATTTAAAATAATTTTAGGAGGTGATAAGTAAAATGGTTGATATACCAAAACTTCTTTATGTCGGTGTTATTTGCGTCGCTCTTGTAGTCGCCTTAAGTGCTATTCTCCCTTCCGTATTTGGTATATGGTATGATACCGATACTTCATGCGCAGAGTGGGACGGAGAAGAAGATAAAATGTTGAGTTTACCGATGAAATTAATGCCCCTATGGGGCTTGGTTATTATTGGTGGTGTTGTTTTAATGGCGTTTAAAGGCGCGTTGTAGGGTGTCGCCCTGCTTGTTTGTGTGTGGTTGATGTGGGACATGTCCCACTTTATTATTTTTTGTCATATAATCTACCAAAAGTTTGTCCAGATTTTTAGACATGTCTTTAGAGATCTCTAACGGTGTTACAATTTTTAAGAAAATAGCGTCTCAAAAATGAGATTAGAGCCGGCGTGTCCGGATTTTTAATTGGTGAGAGAATTTGCTCTATGTTTCCGATCTGGAAGTAAAGTATCAAAAACTCTTTATATGTTTTTGTTTTACATTATATCAAATATACACTTTCCCTTTTTGTTTTTAACGGTTCTCCGTCTTTAATTTAAACCCTTCTCCTTCGAGTTAGAAAACAAAGCCCTCTTCGTGCTCTAAAATACAGCCCTCTCTGAGGTTTTTGGTCAGATCTGACTAATTGTATACAAATATATAGATGTGCAGATCTGCAAGACATTATAAAAGTGTTACGATTTTTTCAGATATCCGAGTGATCACTCGACCGGTGCTGAAAAAGAAAGGCTGTGCTGGCTTCCCTAAAATGTTTTTCATATAAAGTAACACTTAATTTAAATTCGATTCAAACGGAGAGTTGTATGGTTTCCGTTAAGACCAGGCTGCCTTGGTAAATTCAAAAATCGTGTTACTCGATTTTAAATGTTTAAATGTAATGCTCTTATTAAAGTTAACTATAAAAATGAGTAGTAGAAGAAAAGCACAAGGAAAATATACTGAAAAAATGCCTGTGGTTGGAATAAGATTAAACCGTAATATCAAGGAAAAGATAGAAAGGATAGCAAAAGAGGAAGGAATAAGTATAAGTGATTGGATAAGAAAACACTTAAAAATATAGTTAACTATGAAGATAAGGGATATTAAAGGACATTGGAAATATCCTTTATATAGTGTGGTTCTTTTCTCTTATCTGAGGAGAGAAAGGAGAGGTAAGCTGAGCCAACCGCGATAAATCAACTTCCGAGTTCTTTAGGTGGTTGAAATGGGTATAGAACAGATAGAAGGGAAGGATTTAAGGAAAACTGCTGATACGTTAAGAATGGCTTTAAAAGCCTGCGAGCTTCGAGGAAATAGGTTAGGAACTACCTTTACGGTTGCTGACCTAAATAGACTTGGGATAGAGCTTCTCTATTCCGCTGAGGTCGAGATGCTAAGAGCTGCTCAGGAAAAGGTCGTTTTTGATGTTGTAGAGATTTCGTAGAAAACATAACAAAAATGTAGGACACAGCCCGCCGCCCCTGAAAGGGGTGGTGGGCTGACTTTTTGTTTTAAGAAAGCTATAATATCCCTGGGTAAAATACCCTGGGCTGTAAAACATTCGCTTAAATGTGATGTATGGGGCTAATCCTAAGTAAAAAATTGTAATCGAGCGTATGGATTTAATAAAACCTGAAGGTGATTCAATTCAGGTTTTCAACAGCATTATAAAGTCTACTGAGTGCCGTTTTTTAAATGTGCTTTGCGGCCTGGGAGTAAGGGTAAGGCCGCCCTATTCTCTGTAATATGATGATATGATGTAACCTTTACTATTCCAATAGATAAGACCTAAGGCAACAACACAGGTAAAGGTAACAACACAGGGAAAGGTAACAACACAGGTAAAGGTAACAACACAGGTAAAGGTATCAACACAGGT
>DAOVJB010000149.1 GCA_030673425.1 Elusimicrobiota bacterium
CGTTAAAATTAAGCAATTATTGGCTCAACTCCAGTTTCCTCCTGGATTAAGAGCAGTGCGTGTATTAGAAAAAGAATTTCCCAAAATAGCCAAAAGCAGTATGCCTTCCGGCTCATTAAAAGCAAATCCAAAAAGAGTAACCGAACAGAACGTTATTGATATACTGAGGGATTGTTTGTAATACTACTTTTCAAGAGGTTTTTATGCAGAAAGTAAATGAAAAAGAAAAAGAGTTCCGCAAGGGTGATTCAGGTCCTAAATATATGTTCAGGGGACCAAATGTCGACTGGGGAATTCTGGTGTTGAAACCCCGGGAAAGCATCAAACTACATTATCATGCTAAAGTAGAAGAAACATTTTACTTTGTAGAAGGAACTCCTAAAATGATTGTGAATGATAAAGAATACAGGGTTAAAGAGGGAGATGCTTTTCGCATTGAACCGGGCGAGAAGCATGACCTTATAAACGATACCGAGCAACCGGTAAGAGCAATAATTATAAAATATCCTTATTTACCGGATGATAAAGTAAGTTGTTAACATTAAAATATAATATTAAGTGAATGATAAGGAGGTATGTAAATGGACTGGGGAATGCAAAACAGGATGAACAAACTATTTCAAAATGACGGGCGTTGTTTCTTTCTGCCTATAGACCACGGTTATTTCCAGGGACCAACCAGGTGTTTGGAGAAACCGGCAGAAACTATTAAACCGCTAATGCGTTATGCTGATGCTCTTTTTGTTACAAGAGGTGTATTGCGTTCTTGTATAGATGCAGCTAAAACCAAACCTATTATTCTAAGAGTATCAGGCGGCACGAGCATGGTGGGGGAAGACCTTGCAAATGAAGCTCTTACCACCTCGATAGAGGAGATTATACGCCTTAATGCTACTGCAGTCGGGGTTTCTATATTTATAGGCAGCAAATATGAAAAACAAACCCTATTAAATCTTGCAGAGCTTGTCAATAAATGCGAGAATTACGGTATACCTGTAATGGCTGTTACGGCTGTGGGAAAAGAGATGGAAAAACGTGAGTCACGCTATCTCGGTCTATGCTGCCGTATTGCTGCTGAGTTGGGCGCACGCGTAGTAAAGACTTACTGGTGCGAGAAAGATTTTGATAAAGTCGTAAATGGATGTCCTGTCCCTGTTGTAATAGCAGGAGGCCCTAAATGTGACACAGAACGTCAAGTGCTGGAATTTATCTATGATGGCTTAGAAAAAGGAGCCGTAGGAATAAACCTGGGAAGAAATGTCTGGCAGAGTCCTAATCCTGTCCCAATGGCTAAAGCATTAAATGCCGTTATTCACAAAAAAGCTAATGTTAAAGAAGCTCTTGAAATATTTAATGAAACTAAAAACAGCAAATAGAGGCTATTATGCGTGTAGCAATGTACTATAACAATAATGATGTGCGATTAGAAGAGTTGCCAAAACCCAGGATAGGCCCTGGTGAGCTGTTGGTAAAAGTCTTAGCCAGCGGTATTTGTGGTAGTGACGTATTAGAATGGTACCGGATTAAAAAAGCTCCTATTGTGTTGGGACATGAGATAACAGGTGAGATTGTTGAGGTTGCAAAGGATGTAAAGGATTACAAGGTAGGAGACAGGGTCTTTGTATCACACCATATACCGTGCAATACCTGCAGGTACTGCCTTAGCGGTAATCATACTGTTTGTGAGACTTTACACACTACAAACTACGATCCCGGCGGTTTTTCTGAATATATAAGAATACCAAAATTAAATGTGGACCGTGGAGTCTTTCTGTTGCCTGATGAGGTCTCTTTTGAAGAGGGAGCATTTGTTGAACCTTTAGCCTGTGTTATTCGCGGCCAGAGAGTAGCAGAATTACAGCCGGGCCAGACCGTACTCATCCTGGGAAGCGGAATCTCCGGGCTGCTTCATCTTTTACTTGCCCGTAGTCTTGGAGCAGGAAAAGTAATTACAACAGATATCAGTAAATACCGCCTGAAGATGGCAAAGCAGTTCGGAGCAGATGCTGTAATAGATGCCAAAGAAGAGGTTCCCAAGAAGCTACGTCAGGCTAATGATAACAGACTTGCTGATCTGGTAATTATCTGTACAGGAGCGTTATCTGCTTTCAATCAGGCATTAGAATCCGTAGACCGCGCAGGTACAGTTTTATTCTTTGCAACCACAGATCCTGGAGTTGAAGTGAGTATACCGGTCAATGACTTCTGGCGTAATGGAATAAAACTGATGCCTTCTTACGGAAACAGTCCGTTTGATGCTACAGTAGCAATAGAAATGATCCGTGCCGATCGCATATCAGTAAAAGAGATGATCACCCACAGGTTGCCATTAGAGGAGACAGGCAAAGGATTCGGGCTTGTAGCAGGATCAGATGAATCAATGAAAGTAATAATAGAACCGCATAAGAAATAAATATTAGATAAACTCCCTTTTTGACAAAGGATAAACTAATAGGATAACTATGAGAACCGGAGTTGCAAATCTTCCTCTTCATTACGGAAAAGCCCCTCGCTGGCTTTTCTCGAGAATGACCAAGTTAGCCCGGGAAATTATTGTTATAATAGTCGAAGAATATGGGTCGGAAGAGTTCGTCAGGAAGATGTCTGATCCTTTCTGGTTTCAGTCGTTCGGATGCGTGCTGGGATTTGACTGGCATTCATCGGGTGTTACCACTACTGTATGCGGGGCTGTAAAAGAGGGCTTAAAAGGATTAGAGAAGGATCTTGGAATATTTGTTGCCGGGGGCAAAGGAGGAACGTCAAGAAAGACCCCTTCTGAAATAGAAGAATTTGGGAATAAATATCCTGTTAAAGCTGATGTAAGCAAACTTATCTATGCAAGTAAAATGTCGGCAAAGGTGGACAATACGGCTTTACAGGATGGTTATCAGTTATATCACCATAACTTTATCTTCACCTCAAATGGTTTATGGGCAGTTGTTCAGCAGGGGATGAACACAGAGAACAGGTGGGCCCGCAGATACCACTGGCTAAGCAGCAGCTTTAAGGATTTCGTCTGCGAACCCCATACGGCTATTTGCTGTGACCATAAAAGCATTACGTTTAACATGGTAGCAAAGGAAAGTGAAAAAGCAAGGGCAGTTAGTACGGAGCTGGCAAAGGAAAAACCTGTTAAAATAATTCAAGAGATAAAAAAATTCGAAATTCTTACTTTACCGGCAAAGCATCAGATTTTTCTGCGTGACCTGCGGATAGAGAGTTTAAGTAAAGTCTTATTAAAAACTTATGAAAGGCAACCGGAAAATTTTGAAAATTTACTCGGTATCTACGGAGTCGGGCCCAAAACAATAAGGGCACTTAGTTTAATCTCGGACTTAATTTACGGAGCCAGGGTGAGTTTCAAAGATCCCGTTAAATACAGCTTTGCTCACGGGGGCAAAGACGGATATCCTTATCCCGTGGATAGAAAAAATTATGATACATCTATTTCCATCTTAAGAAAAGCTGTTTCTGAAGCAAAACTGGGAAATAGTGAAAAGATGGATGCTTTAAGAAGGCTAACAAATTTTACGGGAGAAAAGTTCCATAAGAACTGAGGAGGAAAATTTATGTCTAAAATAGTAGTGATCTATTATTCTCGTTCAGGAAACAC
>DAOVJB010000042.1 GCA_030673425.1 Elusimicrobiota bacterium
ATAATTATGGTGAGGAAGGTTTCAAGAAGGTTTTTGATAGATTAAACTTTGAGGATAGAACAATCCTTTCTAAAAAGATTATCCCATTATCATGGCTTCCGACAAGCACTTTCAATAATCTCTTAGAGACAGCTGATTTAGTGCTGGGTAAAGGTGACCGTTATCTCTGTTATGAATTAGGCCGTTATGAGGCTGAAAAAGGGATAAAAAGATTTTATAAACTGTTTATAAAGATGGGCAGTCCTGCTTTTGTTATAAAAAGGGCTCCCCAGTTATGGAAGTCTCTGCATGATGAAGGAGAGTTGAAGGTAGAACTTACAAGTGAAAAATCAGGCAGGCTAAGGCTGCTTAACTACAAGGATACAAATAAGGCTCAATGCAGGAGTTTTGTAGGCTACTGTGAGAAAGTTTTAGAAATGTCCGGGGCAAAAAATGTAGAAATGTTTGAGGCAAAGTGTGTATCTAAAGGTAATGAATACTGTGAGTTTATTGGAAATTGGGAGTAAGAAGGGGGATAAGATGAAAGAACGCAGGAAATACATTCGGGTAAAAGCAAGACTCTATCTGGGGTATAAAGTATTGAATATATCTAAAATGGAAGGACATTGCTGGAGCAGGGATATAAGCGTAGCAGGAATAGGTGTGATTATAAAAGAGAAATTGAGTCCCGGTACACAGCTGGAACTCAGAATAGGACTCCATGATAAACTTAAACCATTAATTGTTACCGCGAGGGTGTTCTGGCAGGTTGAAAATCCCCAGGCAGTAGAACAGGAAAAAGAATCTTACAGAACGGGAATGATATTTCTTGATTTAGGTGAAGCTGGCAGGAACAGAATAGAGAATTTTACAAGTAATTTTTTGAAGAGGACCAATAAATAATTTTTTATTTCCATACAAGTTTTTTTACGTTATTTAGCACCTTTTCTTCCTTAGGGTATAAATCATATACTATCTCCTGAGGCTCAAACCAGAGTTTTATCTCTCTTTCTGCTTCCTCCGGATTGCTGGATGCGTGTATTACGTTTTCATACACACCTTTTGTGGTTATTCTTCCGTATGCTCCCCTGATTGTGGTCGGGTCCGCATCTTCGGGGTTTGTTGCCCCGGCTATTTGCCTTACTCGTTTGATAGCATCTTCTCCTGTATAAACAAGCGCTAAGACGCGTTCATAGTGTTCCCCGTGTAGTTTACCCTGTATGTATGTGAGCAATTCCTCAAAGAAAGGCTTATCTTTTAATTCATAGTAGTGTTCCTCAGCCAGTGCCTTTGAGACCCGGATAACTTTAGCTCCTGCTATTTCAAGTTTCGATTCAGATAGTTTAGTGAGGATATTGCCGGTTAAGGACTTCTTTAGGCCATCGGGCTTTATAAGAACCAGTGTTTGTTCAAACGTTTCCATAATCTCCCCTTTATGCTGCTTTAGATTTGATATGGAATATATAGCATCCCGGCTTGCTATTTGTCAAGATTTTTTCTATTGACTTTAAGAGAGAAATTATGATACCCTTATGAAAAGAGAGGAAGGATTGTAATGCCTTTAGAGACGATTAAAAAAATAAAACAGGCGGAATTAGACACTGAAACTGCGATAAAAGAAGCCCGGAAGGAAGCGTCAGAAAGGATCGGTGCTGCCCACAGGAAAGCCGATGAAATATTATTAAAATCAAAACAGGAAGCCGAGCAGAAGATTGAAAAATTGGCAAAAGAAAACCTTACACGTATTAGGCAGGAAAAAGAAACAATTGTGCAGGATTCCAGCAAAAAGATAAAGGACCTTAGTTTAATGGTTTCATCTAGACTCGAGAAAGCAAATGAGTTACTTAAAAGCAGGCTTCTTGAAGGAGAATATTAGCTATAAGGATAATGAATGGCTATAGCGACCTTAAAAAAGATATATTTAATAGGGCATCAAGCATTAGAAGAGTCATTAGTCAGTAAGTTGCATACATTGGATGTAATGCAAATTACCGATGCGCAGGATACATTTAATGAGATAAATAGTGATCTTTTAAGTTCCCAAAAGTCTACTTTTAAGAAACCTTCAGAGATTTTAACCAAACTCCAGTATATAATTAAATATCTTCAGAAATATCTTCCTGATAAGGGCTTTCTAACTGGACTAACAAAAGGCAAAGTTATTTTATCCAGGAGTGAATTTATAGAGATTCTTAGTAGTTTTAATATTGATGATATCTATCTTAAAATCAAGGATTTAGAAGAAAATATCCATGACCTGAATAATAAAAAGGCGAGATTGCAGGTGCAATTGCATGAGCTTGTTCCCTGGTTGAGCTTGGATCTTAATTTAGCTGATGTGTCATCAACTGAAAAAGTAGCAATGGTTTCCGGAATGGTCAAGGAAAGGAATTTTAATAAATTTAAGGAAGAAATTTCTATCTTAACAGAGTATTCTCACATAGAAGAGATATATACCCAAAAAGGGACAAAGTATTTAATTCTATTCTATCTAAATAATCTTTCAGATGGCTTGGCTGAAATTTTCAGGAAGTATGAGTTTAAGGAGATTTTCTATCCGAAACTTAAGCTTACTCCTCAGACGGTCTCAGAAAGAATAAAACAGGAATTAAAGTTTATTGATAAAAAATATCAGACATTACTGAAAGAATCAGAAGAGCTCGCAGAATATTATGTTAAATCAATAAGTCTGTATGATTATTATGAGCAGATAAGGATAAAACAGGAGGCCAGGAGTTACCTTGTTCGCACAAAAGAGACTTTCTGCCTGTCAGGATGGATTGTCGCGCAGCAGGCAGATAAGGTTAAACAGAAATTAGAAGAAGAATTTAAGGAATTGGAAATTCTTATTACAGAACCAGGTGAAGCTGAGCAGGTTCCTGTAATATTAGAGAACAAGAAATTAGTAAAACCTTTTGAAGTAATTACTGATCTATATGGACAGCCTCGTTATTATGAATTAGATCCCACTCCTTATCTGGCCCCGTTTTTCTTTCTTTCCTGGGGGATGTGCATAACCGATGCGGGTTACGGGATCATCATTATGATTTTAAGTTATATAATGATAAAAAAATTTAAATTACAAGAGATGGGAAAGAGATTTCTAAATTTAATATTTCTTGGTGGTGTTGCCTCAATTTTATGGGGTGCATTACTGGGAGGATGGTTCGGAATAAACCTGGACAGATTGCCTTCTGCTTTTAATGTGTTAAAAAGCATGAGGTTGTTCGATCCATTAAAAAATCCTTTGACATTTTTCTTAATAGCTCTTTCTTTAGGTTTTGTCCAGGTTTGGTCTGGTATTGCCGTTAAGATGTATGAGAATATACGGCTTAAGAAATTCAAAGAGGCTTTCCTTGATGAGTTCACCTGGCTTGTGCTTCTGGTAGGTATTCTTATTATTGGTCTGGGCAAGTCAGGAATAGTAAGTAATATTGTAGCTAAACCTTTTATTTTCTTAAGCATAATTAGTGCAGCGATTATTGTTTTATTCAAGGGTAGGAAATCAAAGAATATCTTTGGCAGGATTTTCATAGGCATATTCAGTCTTTTAGGTTTGTTTGGTTTCAGCGGTGCGGTTAGTTACCTCAGTGATATAATTTCTTATGCGCGTTTATTTGCCTTGGGTCTTGCCACAGGTGCTTTAGCCCAGGCAATAAATGCTGTGGCAAAGGCTAGTTTCTCTATTAATTTTTGGTTGGGAGTTGTTGTAGCACCTCTTATTATTGTGGTGTTTCACCCGCTCAATATTGCTATTAATGCTTTCGGAGGATTTATTCATTCCTGTAGGTTGCAGTATGTGGAGTTCTTTACAAAGTTTTTTGAAGGGGGAGGGAAGGTTTTTAAACCCTTTGGGGAAGAGAGGAAATATACAATAATCAAATGAAAAACCACAAAGACACAGAGACACAAAGGAATAAATTAAATTTAGAAAATAGAAATAAGAAAAGATAATAAATAATTTTATAATAACTCTGTGCCGTTGTGCCTCTGTGGTGAAAAAAGGGGGAGTTATGGAAGGTTTAGTTCTTGCTATTTTTGGAATTGCATGTGCGGTTGTATTTGCCGGTATAGGATCCAGTATTGGTGTAGGATATGCCGGGCAGGCGGCAAACGGTGTATTGAGTGAGGATCCTGATAAATTCGGAAGGATGTTAATTCTAGTGGCACTGCCTGGTACACAAGGATTATATGGATTTGTAGCTGCTTTTCTATTTATTATGAAATTAGGAGTATTAACAGGAAATATTCCTGCCTTAAGTGTTCAACAAGGTCTTCAGATTCTTGGAGCATGTCTACCCGTTGGATTAGCTGGATTGATTTCTGGTATACATCAGGGCAGGGTTTGTGCTGCAGGTATAGGGGTTTCAGCAAAGCAGCCTGAAGCTACAATGAAGGCAGTTGTATATGCTGTTATTGTTGAATTCTACGCACTTCTGGGGTTGGTGATTACTATTTTCCTGTGGCTTGGCATAAACGTATAAATAGAAATTTTAGTATTCAGGGGATTTATAGATGGGTTTAGAAAATATTATTGAAAAGATTAACAAGGAAGCATCTCTAAAGGCAGAAGAGATATTAAAAGAAGCCAGGGGAAAAGAAGAAGAGATTATCTCTTCAGCTGAAAAAGAGGCGGAAAAAATAAGAGAGAATATGCTGAAGGAAGCTTTACAGAAACAGAGCAGAAGTAAAGAGAGTGCGTTGGCTTTAGCAAATTTAGAAGCGCGCAAGGAACTCCTAAGGTATAAACAATCTATAGTGTCCAGGGTTTATGATGAAATCCTTCAGGATATAGAGAAATTATCCAGTGAGGAATACCAGGATTTTATAGAAAATATCCTCCTGAAGTATGCATCCGGTGATGAAGAGGTGATTATTGCTTCGGGAGATGAAAAAAGGCTGACGAAAAAGTTCATTGACCGGGTGAACAAAAAATTAAGTGCTAATAAGAAAAAAGGCAATCTAATAATATCAGATCAAAAACGCACATTTACAGGAGGCGTTATTTTACGAAAAGGCAAACTTGAGGCAAACTATTCTTTTGGCAATTTGATAAAGAATTTAAGGGATAAAACAGAACAGGAAGCGGTAAAAATATTATTCGCAAGCAGGTAGAGAAGTTGTTCCTTTTGGGGTTTTCATGGAGTTTTATGAAATATAAGAATATCCTTCTAGCAGTTTTTTCAGGTATACTTTTAATTTTTATTTTCCCCGCATTAAATTTTTCTATTCTTAGCTGGATAGCATTAATCCCTTTATTATTATCAATCAAGAATAAAAGTCTGAAGGAATCATTTCTTTTAGGCTTTCTGGCTGGTCTTATAGCTTTTTCAGGACTTCTTTATTGGCTTATTCTGACATTGGTCAGGTACGGGGGGATTTCATACGGGGTCAGCCTGTTTGTTTTTCTGCTTTTAGTTTCTTATCTGGCTTTATACATTGCCTGTTTCTCATGGGCATTCAGGTTTTTTACCATCCGTTTTCCTGTGTCGGGTTTTCGTTTTCTTTACGGCGGGTGTTTGTGGGTTTCGCTTGAGCTTCTCAGAACTTATCTTTTTACCGGTTTCCCGTGGGTTCTTCTGGGATATTCACAATGGCGGTCTTTAGCAATAATTCAAATATCAGAGTTGACAGGGGTTTACGGGGTCTCTTTTTTGATTGTAATGGTTAATGTTGCTATAGCCCAGGCGACAGAAATAAAAGATATAAAAAAGAGAATGAAAATATTGCTTCTGCCTGTGGTAGTTATATTGTTATGCTTAGTATATGGCGTTTTTGTTGTTTCTAAGTCATCTAATGCTGTCGGTGAGGCGTCTATAAAAGTTTCAGTCATTCAGGCTAATATAAATCAGGATGTGAAATGGGACGAGTTGAGTCAGTTTGACATACTGGATAAATATGAGGAGTTAACCAGGAGAGTTTCAAAAGAGAATTCCGAGATTATTGTTTGGCCTGAAACAGCTGTTCCGGGCTATTTAAGACATGAAAGAGGGTTATTCTATCGTGTTAGTAATACAGCAAGGCTTAATAATGTATGGCTTATTGTGGGGGGGCCTGATTTTATAAATGACAATTACTATAATGCTGCATTCCTAATTTCACCAAAAGGTGAAATAGCTGACCAGTATAACAAAATACATCTTGTTCTTTTCGGTGAAAAAGTTCCTTTAAGAAAGCCACTTTCTAAATTTTTTAAGATATTGGATGAAATGGGAGATTATACACCGGGAGAGGGTATTTCGTTGCTGGAAACCCCATCCGCTAAATTTGGAGTGGTTATCTGTTTTGAGTCTATTTTCCCTGATCTATTCCGCCGTTTTGTTAAAAGCGGGGCGGATGTTATGGTGAATATAACAGAAGACTGCTGGTATGGCAGAACATCGGCCCCATGGCAGCATTTCTCAGTAAATATATTCAGGGCGGTTGAAAATAGGACGCCTGTTATTAGAGTAGCCAATACAGGCATATCAGGTTTTATAGACCCTTACGGGAGAGTAAGAAAATCTTCCGCTATTTTCACAGAGGATTTTTTGACTGATGATGTCCTATTGAGGGAAAAAACTACATTTTATACCAGATACGGGGATATATTCAGCTATTTGTGTGTGTTTATTACAGTTCTGTTCGTAGTTTGGACTATTGTAAAGAAAAAAAATTAAGGCGTAGACCATATTGGCAATCTTTTATTTTTATAAAACAGCAAAAATTCTATACAACCTGTTACCCCCCTCTTTCTGCTATATAATGGCAAGATGGATAGGCAATATTGTCTTTTTTATTGCTAAGACCAATAGAGGAAAAGTTGAGGATAATTTAAGGAAAATTCAATCCTTAAGTTTAGACAAAAAACAATCTAAGTTTGTGGCTCGCAGGATATATCAGAATTTTAATGTGTGTCTGGTTGATTTTTTAAGAGCACAGAAGATAAATAAAACCAATCTTGACAAAATAATAAAGTTTAAGGGGATAGAAAACCTCAATAATGCCCTTGCGTTTAATAAGGGTGTGATAATAGCTTCCGGGCATATCGGGAACTGGGAATTAGGCGGTATCGGTTTAGCTATACTTGGGTATCCGATGAATATAGTTTACCTTTCCCATGGTGAGACGAGGCTTGATAATCTATTTATTGCTCAGAGGGTTGCTAAAGGCGAAAGGATGCTTAGGCTCGGAACAGATACAAAGAAGATTTTTTCTGTTCTGGCTGATAAGGAAGTGCTGGTTATAGTTAGCGACATAGATATGGGTGATTCGGATACAGGGATAGAGGTTGATTTTTTAGGGAGCAAAGCTCTTTTCCCCAGGGGACCTGCTGCCTTGAGTGTTAAGACAGGAGCTGCAATTGTTCCCGGGTTTAATATAATGACAGGATATGGTAAATATACCTCTATATTGGAAGAACCTATTATTGCGAAAGCAGGAGAGAATAAAGATGTTGCTATTTTATCATGCACACAGAAGTTTGCAACAATATTGGAAGGTTATATAAAAAAATATCCTGAGCAATGGTTTGCTTTTGGCAATATAGGCACGTAAAAATTATTTTTTCAAGACAAGATTTATGGTAAAATAGTAACCGTGGGGGTTTATTATGGATTATAAAAAAGAAGTATTAGAAAAAGCAAAAGCAGCTAAGGAAGCAGCACGTCTGTTAGCTAATGTTAGTAGTGATGTTAAGAATAAAGCTCTTTACGGTATGGCAAAGGCTATTGATGAGAATAAAAGCCAGATATCTTCTGCTAACGAGATTGATATAAAAGCGGCTAAAGAGGCAAAATTATCTACTGCTCTTGTTGACAGGTTATTGCTGAATGATAAGCGGATAAGCGGTATGTCAGAAGGATTAAGGCAAGTAGCCAGCCTCAATGATCCGGTAGGTGAGATTATAGAGGAGAATCCTAGGCCGAATGGGCTGATGATAAGAAAAGTTTGCGTGCCTTTAGGCCTGATAGGCATTATTTACGAATCCCGGCCCAATGTGACCTGTGATGCGGCAGGGTTATGCTTAAAAGCAGGAAACGCCGTTTTATTACGGGGTGGCTCAGAGGCTATTAATTCCAACAAGGCTATCGTTAAGATTTTAAGCGAGGCTGCGGCAAAAGAAAGGCTTCCTGAAGGATGTATTCAATTTATTGATACAGTCGACCGTAAGGCGGTCATGGAAATGATTAAATTGAATGATTTTATTGATGTAATTATTCCCCGGGGCGGGGAGGAGATGATTAAGAATATCGTGTCAAACTCTACTGTTCCTGTTATAAGTCACGGTAAGGGGGTTTGCCATACGTATGTGGATGATAAGGCCGACTTGAGAATGGCGGAGGAAATATGCTTTAATGCCAAGGTGCAAAGACCCGGTGTATGTAATGCCATGGAAACATTGCTGGTTCATAAGAATATTGCTCCTCAATTTCTACCTTTTATGCTTAAAAAATACCAGGCCGCCAAAGTGGAAGTTAGGGGATGCAAAAATACTAAGGCTATGCTCTCTGATATAAAAGATGCATCAGAAGAGGATTGGTCAACGGAA
>DAOVJB010000035.1 GCA_030673425.1 Elusimicrobiota bacterium
AACAGGCATCACCACAGGAAGTCTGGTGGAAGCCGCGATGTAAACTACTTCCCACATAAGCGCGAGACCGTTGGCACTGGTTGCGGTCATCGCACGCACACCGGCGCTTGACGCTCCCACTACAGCACTCATAGCACTATGTTCGGATTCTACAGGAATTAGCTCAGTATCCACAACACCGTCCGCAACGAACTGTGAAAATTTCATTACAATCTCTGTCTGCGGAGTAATAGGATATGCAGCCACTACGTCAGGATTTATCTGACGCATTGCCTCGGCTGCAGCCTCATCTCCGGTCAAAGCAACTATTTTGGACATCTTAACCTCCTGATTATTTTTCCATTTTAATACATTTTAAAGGGCATACTTTCTCACATATACCGCAGCCTTTACAATGATCATAATCAATTTCTTTGATTTTTCCGTCCTGGATAATTATGGCTGAATCAGGACAGTATATCCAGCAAATAAGACAGTTGGTGCATTTCGCTTCGTCCCTTACAGGTTTGAACGTCCGCCAATCACCTGTTTTATACTTTTGGGCATTGCCTGCCTCGGTAATTAAACCGCCTATCGGAATCTCCTGCCAGGTTTTTTCTTTTTCTTTAGTCATCCTGTTTTTACCTCCTCGTATGCTCTTTGAATACCGTCAATATTACCTTTAACCTTCTCCTCGCCTATTTTCTTTAAGAATTTCTTTTTTATATTCTCTTTCAGATCGTCCAAACTGACCAGACCAGTCGCTTTAATTAAAGCACCCAACATGGGCATGTTGGGCATAGGCAGTTTAAGACATTCAAGAGCAATCTTAGTAGCATCTACCGTAAACACTTTACCTGCTTTGAATTTTAACATTTCACGGATAGCATCAGGAGTCTGAACAGTATTAACCAGCAACACACCGTTATCATCCAATCCTTCTGTTACATCAATCGATTCCAATAACGTAGGGTCTATTACTACAACTACTTCCGGGCTATTTACTCCGCAGTGAATAGTTATCGGTCCATCCGCGATACGGGTAAATGCCTTCATTGGAGCACCGGCTCTTTCCGGCCCATACTCAGGAAAAGCCTGTATAAATTTTCCCAGTTCAAGAGCTGTCTGTGCCAAAAGCGAAGCAGCGGTCTTAGCACCCTGTCCTCCTCTTCCGTGCCAGCGTATTTCTACTAAGTTCTGCATTATGTATCCTCCTTTACATTCCTCTACGAACAACTTTTATAATATCATACATAGGTAAAATTAAACTCATCGCAATAAATCCGACCATTCCACCCATCACAACAAGCAACACAGGCTCTATAACAGATGACAGGTTTCTTATTAAATTTTCCAGGTCCCTGTCATAAAAATCGGCTATCTTAATCATAAGCTTATCCACTGTGCCTGTTTCCTCCCCTACAGGAATGATGTTTGTCACCAGCGGACTGAAAACACCGCTGTCTGCCATGGGTTTGCTTATACTGCCACCCCTTTTAACATTTAATGCAACCCTGTCCAGAACGCGGTTTATAACAACATTATTGGTTACTTCTTTACAAATCTCCAGTGTTTCAATAACCGTTATGCCGCTTGCAAGCAATATCCCGAAAACACGGGTAAATCTTCCAATTACCATCATATATACCAGATTCCCGAAAATAGGCATCTTAAGCTTAAGTTTATCTAAAAGAAATCTTCCTTTTCTGGTCTTCTTAAACTGCTTAAAACCTACAATAAAAGCAACTATTCCTCCAAATAAAAGATAAATACGCTTTCGGATAAGAATACTTAATCCATCCAACATCCTTGTTGGCGCGGGTAATGTAACCCCTGCTGTCTTAAATATCTCAACAAACGTAGGCAGAACAAAGGTCACAAGAAAGAAAACCGCCGCAAAAGATATACAAAGCACCACTACAGGATAGGTCATCGCAGACTTCATTTTTGACCTTAGCTCTTCATCTCTCTCACTGAATGAGGCCCAGCGGTTTAGGAGTTGATCCATACCGCCACCTACCTCTCCAGTATGAACCATTGCAACAAACAATCTTGAGAAAACCGCGGGATACCTCGCTAAAGCTAGAGAGAGCGGATTACCCTGGTTTATATCTTTGCGGACATTATTTATAATCCTCTTAAATTTCGAATTCCGTGTCTGCCCTTCTAAAACATCAAATGCCTTGGTTAATGTTAATCCGGCTCCAATCATAGTGGATAACTGCTGACAGAAGATAGTCTTATCCTTTTGAGGTACAGGCATTATGTTATCAATAAATTCCTGCAGGTCAAAAGACATAATGCTTTTCGTCTCTTTGGAGACATTTGCTACAAAAAGACCTTTCCTGCGAAGAGACTCAATGGCATTATCTTCATCTACGGTTTCTATAGTCCCTTCGACTGTCTTGCCGGCCTTGTCAAAAGCCCTATACTTAAATACAGGCATTAAGCCTCCGCAACTTGTATCTCGTGAATTTAGACTTCCTCGGTAACCCTCATTACCTCTTCTATGCTGGTAATTCCTTCTATAACCTGCCGCATTCCGTCCTCCATCAAGCTCTTCATCCCCGCATGAATTCCCGCCTGTCTGAGCATGTCTGTGGAAGGACGTCTGATAATCAAGTCCCTGACATAATGGTCAGGAACGAACAATTCATAAATACCTTGTCTGCCTCTATAACCTGTACCCTGGCAATATTTACATCCTTTCGGCTGATAAAACTTGTATTCCTTGTCCAGCTCAAAACCGAGTGATTCCAGAGCTTCCTTGGTAGGAGTATATTCCTCCCTGCATTTCTCGCATAACCTACGGACCAACCGTTGCGCCAGCACGCCCAGGATCGCCGAAGAAATTAAGAACGGTTCTATTCCCATATCAACAAGACGTGTCACTGCGCCGGGGGCGTCATTAGTATGTAATGTGGAAAATACCAGATGTCCTGTCAACGCTGCTCTGATCGCGATCTCAGCAGTCTCCATGTCTCTTATCTCTCCTATCATTATAATATCAGGATCTTGCCTCATGACTGTTCTCAACACTTCCGCAAAATTCAAGCCCACCTTTGGATTAACCGGTATCTGGTTTATTGATCTCAACTCGTATTCTACAGGATCCTCAATAGTAATAATATTCTTGTCAAGAGTATTGATCTTGTCCAACGCAGCATAAAGGGTTGTTGTCTTGCCGCTTCCTGTTGGACCCGTAACAAGAATAATACCATAAGGCTTTCTGACTAACTTTTCAAATATATCAAGGTTGTCCTGGGAAAATCCTAACTGTTCCAGACCAAAAGAGAAAGCACTTTTATCGAGTATTCTCAACACTACCTTTTCACCATGAATAGTGGCAATAGTAGAGACACGGAAGGAAATTTCCTTCTCCCAGAACTTTACATGAAAACGCCCGTCCTGGGGTAATCTTTTCTCAGCAATATCCATATCAGCCATAACCTTGACACGGGAAATCATGGCCGCATGCAACCGTTTGGGAGGGGACATTATCTCATGTAATACACCGTCAACCCTGAATCGTATGCGCAATATATTCTTATCCGGCTCGATATGGATGTCACTGGCCCTGCTCTGGATAGCCTGCATAATCACAGAGTTTATCAACTTGATAACGGGCGCCTCATCCATAAGAGCCGCGGCGTCTCCCAAGTCCATATCACCTTTATCAGAGGTGATTACTTCTATACTCTCTTCTCCATCTGCAATCTCTTTCATTATTGCCAAAGAACGATAATACTGGTCAATAGCACGCAGAATTTTAACTTCTGAGGAAATAGCAGGTTCAATTTTACATTTACTTATATATTTTAAGTTATCAAGCGCCACGACATCAAAGGGGTCGCTCATTGCTACTGTCAGGGTATCGGCAATCTTAAACAAGGGGAAAGACTGATACTTGCGTGCCATTTTCTCAGGAATTAATTTTACCACTTCAGGGTCGATGCTATACGTGCTTAGATTAATATGGGGGATGCCTAACTGCTCACCCAGGTAATCCATCATCTTGTCTTCTTCAACCATGCCCAGCTTGACCAGGATTTTACCTATTCTTTCCCCTGTTCTCTGCTGTGTTTCTAACGCTTCAAGCAGTTGATCCTCGCTAATCAAACCAGCTTCCCGAAGTATCTCCCCTAATCTTTTCTTCTTTTTCTTCTCTGGCTCAGCCAAGAGATTTCCCCCTAAATTGTAAGCAAGTGTAAACAGTGAGCAGATGCCTCTTTACGCTCAAGGCTTACACTTTACCTGATTAAACAAACCTGCAATACCTGAAAAAGACGGATTACTACAACGATGCTTGAGGTAGATTACCGGCGTGGAATTGTCATGCCAGAGGCAGATCCGCCTTAGGTGGAAAATTCCTAAGCTTTAAGCAAGGAGCCCCATAGATTTAAGAATAGTATCCAAGGCCCCGGGGTTAGGTAAGAAGAACATATGCCCGTCCAACTTAGTTCCGGCAACAGAAAGCTCTGTTTTGATAAATACAACGTCGTCTGCCACTTCCCCTATCTCTATCAATATAAAATCAAGTATTGCACCGGCCATATCATTAGCTAAATCAGGAACCGAGGGTACCAATAATATACCAAGCATCTGGGTCAAGGCATTTAAGTATGAACCACATAAGATATTACCTACTTCTGTCAGCGCTGAACGTGCGACGTCTGAAGAAAGGTCCATTTCCTGATTTGATTCTCTGTTCAGCACACTAATTAATTCCGAGGCACTTTCTTCGGTAATTAAAAACAACATCGTACCTGAGATATCACCAAGCACTCCTGAATAAACTATAAAAACATATCTCTCCGGACCCACTACCTCAGGAATCTGTTGTAAAGGTATAATAGACACCTCAGGAACACTAATATCTACTGTCTGTTCAACTATTTGACTTAAGGCAGTGGCAGCATTACCTGCTCCTATATTTCCCAATTCCTTTAAAGCATCAAGGTGAATTTGTGTTAATTTTCTTCCATCAGCCATGTTGTTTTCCTTTCTCTTAATAAAATAATATTATTAAGAGCTAACATTTAATCCTTTAAGTTCATTCAAAAGATTATCTATCTGGATACCCGAATCTTTACCATCTTTTACATCTGTCACTAAAACACCTAAGGTATCCAGCCCTTTGGACAGAACAGCCATTACCTCGCTATTTATTTCTTTTTTGTTAACACAAAAACTGTTAAGAATTTCCTCCATTTGTTGCGAAACTCGGGTTAATTTATCGAAATTCATCATGCCTGCCATACCTTTGAGTGTATGGGCTAACCTCATAGCTTCCGTGGTTTCATCAAACGCCGCCGGGTTTTTTTGTATCTCGTTAAATGAAGACTTCAATCCGTCCAGCTGTTTCTGGCTTTCTGTAAGAAATAATTCTTTGTACTGGTTTAATTCCATTTCTTCCCTCCAGTTGTGATACAGATTTAAATTAAATTTCTTTTATTCCCCAGGCAATAGTTCTTATCTTAACCTTGCCTGTTTCCAGATCAAATTCTATCGAACGTCCGTAATCTCCGCCGACATCTTCAGAAACAACCTTGATTTTTTCATCAGTCAATGCCTGCCTGGCGTTCAATATATTTCTCTCACCTACATTAAAAGCACTAGGGTTACTAATCTTGACCCCTGTAAACATATGCGCTCCGCCTACTATTTTACCCTCTAAATTACTCTTGCGGGCGCCGAGTTTTCTCATCTTGGCTATCATTTCTTTTATGGCCGAGTTGGCAAATTTCGCCTTATTACGGCGTACCCTGACGCTGTTGATATCCGGCAACATTATGTGGGCCATGCCTCCAACCTTTTTCACAGGATCATATAATATAATTCCCAAACAGGAACCGAGCCCTAACGTGGTTAAAACATTGGGACTTACCGAAGCTTTTAAATCCGCCATGCCTATTTTGATTACTTCCTTCATATCTTTTCCTAATTACTATTATAGAATAATATCACAAAAGAACTGTGACTTAGGAAAGCTCAGTCAACAACTAAAAAATCAGCCTGAGTAAAGTATAAATTAATACCTCAGGCTACCCTTCCAGAACTCTCCTTACAGCTTCAATAACTCTTGACGGCTGAAATGGTTTGGTCACAAAGTCTTTTGCTCCTGCTTGAATAGCTTCTACAACAAGGGCATGCTGTCCCATAGCACTTACCATCAAAACTCTACCCTTAGGATCTATCTTCATTATTTCTTTGACTGCACCAATACCATCAATATCATCTATCTTTGGCATCACTATGTCCATTGTCACAAGATCGGGTTTTATCTGCTGATACTTCTCAATGGCTTCTCTCCCGTTCTCTGCCTCCCCGCAGATTTCATACCCCTCTTTCTTCAGGATATCTCCAATCATCCTGCGCATGAACACAGCATCATCAACTACTAAAATCTTAGCTGGATTGACCGGCATAATCTACCCTCCCTTCAGAGCAAAATTTTTTAATTCTGCTGCTTTTGACTCTTGCTTAAAATTTTTTAGCGTGCTCTCTGGTAAATTCTCTCTCTCGCACTCACGCGTTTAAAAAATTTCTGTCCTTCTATCGGGAGCATTTCAACCTTACCCGTAATCAGAAAACCACCAGGATTAAGAACGCTGTAGAACCGCTTGTACAGTTTATCCTGAAGCTCCCGGTTAAAATAAATCATTACGTTACGGCAGAATATCACATCAATCTTACCTGGCGGCCTGTCAGATATCAGATTGTGATATTGCAGCCTGACTATATCCTTTATTTCCTTTTTAAGTTTATACGTTATTTCATCCGGACGGTCAAAATATTTAAGCAGAAGAGTTTTGCTTATTTTTTCAATACTCCTGCGTTCATACACCGCATGTTGTGCATGTTCCAAAATCTCTTTATCAATATCTGTAGCATAAATAGTTGTTGAAAATCTCCACGACTCAGCTTCTAATTCTTCCTTGATGAGCATGGCGATGGAATACGGTTCCTCGCCTCCCGCGCATCCTGCACTCCATATTTTTATAGTATGTGCATTCACACCTTTCTTTTTGCGAATCAAGGGTTTAAGTACTAAATTTCTAAAGGCTTCAAATGTTTCCGGGTTCCTGAAAAACTCTGAAACATTTATAGTTAAAGTATTAAAAAATTCCGCATATTCCGTCGGGTCACTCAATAAAATACGCAAGTACTCTGCGTACGAACGGACCTTTCTCGCCCGCATCCTTACAGCGATTCTTCTTTTCAGGCATTTTTCCTGGTACTGGCGGCAATCCAATCCACGGTCACTGAAAATTTTCTCAAGAAGAATCCTGAAAGCCTGATCCTCACCGTACAGGAGTTTGGTTTCTAACTGATGACGCGGATTTTCATCTATCGCATCAATTGCTTCTTCTATTTTTCTTTTAACTTCTAATTGATATTCACTTTTGGTCTGTTCAATTACCGTATATATACTACCGACATCAGTGGTAACATACTTGGGATGAAGCCTGTTTAATGCATAAGCTATTATATCTATTCTGCATTGCTGGCACCTGCAGACATCCTTTCTTGAGTCCATGGCCTTTCCCAATGCATCAATGACCAAATCCTCCATTATATTTTTAAGCTCTTCCATTGCCTACCTTAAAATCATTTATTTATGACGAGGTCGCTTGCTGATTATCCTTATAGCCTTAATGACTTCCCTTACAATATCAGCCTGGAACTGGGTCGTCAGTTCATCAAGCCTGGTATGAACATGTCCCCTCTGGCTGACGACATACTTCGGCGGAAGATGATTCAAGGCACGGGTCATCATATCTAAACGGCATTGCTCACATGTGCAGATATTTTTTTTATCAACAAGAATCCTGTTTACCTGTTCCCTGACAATATCCTCCAGATAATTTTTAATTTTCATAAGAGTTTTTCATCTCCTTTTATTGCGGAAAATCATTCTGAGATTCTTACTTAGAAAATAATTACCTAATTAATAAAAAAATAACATAAAAAATCATCCATTGTCAAGGAAAAATTACCTTAAAGGATTACTAAATTATCCCGGTGTATAACTTCATCATAACCCCTGTACCCAAGAAGCTCTTCTATCTGAATGCTTTTGCTCCCTTTGATCTTGCTTATTTCATCAGATGTATAAGAAACAAGACCCTTGGCGATTTCTTTTTTATCCTTCGTTTTTATAACCACCATATCTCCGGTCGCAAACTTACCTTCAACGCCCAGGATCCCCGAGGGAAGAAGGCTTTTGCCTCCTTCAATAATAGCAACACTCGCCCCTTCATCGATAATAATTGCTCCGGAGGCTTTGGCTGCAAAAGCTATCCAGCGTTTTCTCCCCGAGATCTTGGTTACTTTAGGGAAAAATTTGGTGCCGATTGCCTCGCCCTTAACAATACGCAACAACATCCCGTCTTTAACCCCGTCAGTAATAACAGTAACAACACCAGCGGAAGTCGCTATTTTAGCCGCCTGAAGTTTTGTGCGCATTCCCCCGGTTCCGTATTTTGTGCCTTCCTTGCCGGCGCGGTTTTCCATCTGCGGTGTGATCTCCTCCACAGTTTCTATTAACTTCGCTTCACCATCATGGCGGGGATCCCCTGTATACAAACCTGCCACATCAGAAAGAATAACAAGTAAATCAGCCTCAACTTTACTCGCCACCAGAGCAGACAGGTTATCATTATCGCCGAATTTAATCTCCTCCACCGCAACAGTATCATTTTCGTTAACGATAGGAACCACTTTATAATTCAGGAGGGTGAGAAGGGTATTCCTTATATTCAAGTACCTGGAACGTTCGGTCATATCATCCCTGGTTAATAATACCTGGGCAACTGTGCAATGATATACACCGAACAACTCTTCGTAAATGTGCATTAATTGACTCTGGCCTACAGCTGCCGCAGCCTGTTTGGCAGGAATGGTCTGAGGCTGTTCACGCAGGTTTAATTTATTAATCCCTGCTGAAATCGCACCCGAGGTAACAAGAATTACCTCCTTCCCCTGATTGTATAAATCCACCAATTCTTTAACGATTTTCTCAGCGTACTTCCTGTTGAACTTGCCTTCCTTATCAATAAGACTGCTGCTGCCTATCTTAACAACAATCCGCTTCATATTCAAACCAAACCTTTCATTATTTTTCATATATAAACTCTACCTGCCCTATCTTGAC
>DAOVJB010000143.1 GCA_030673425.1 Elusimicrobiota bacterium
AGCTATGAAACAAATTACAGTAATTAGCGGAAAAGGCGGGACAGGCAAAACAATTTTAACCGCATCCTTCGCTGCTCTGGCCGAAAGTAAGGTGATGATTGATTGTGACGTGGATGCGGCAGATCTCCACCTGCTTTTACATCCCGAGATTAAAGAAAAACATGAATTTAAAAGCGGCAGAACCGCGAGGATTGATAAGAAGCTATGTCAGGAATGTGATAAATGCATAGAAGTTTGTAGATTTAACGCTATCAGTAATGATTATATCGTTGATCCTGTATCCTGCGAGGGCTGTGAACTGTGCGGCTATATCTGTCCGGCAGATGCAATAGAGATGGAAGAAAACAAATCAGGTGAATGGTTTATTTCTGATACAAAATACGGCCCCTTTGTGCATGCGAAGCTGGGTATCGCTGAGGAGAATTCCGGAAAACTTGTAGCAAAAATAAGACAGGTGGGAAAAGAAATAGCCGAAAATGAAAATCTCGAATACGTTATAATCGATGGGCCTCCTGGAATAGGATGCCCTGTGTTTGCTTCTTTAACCGGAGCGGATTTAGCGATTATTGTTACAGAGCCAACCTTATCAGGCATACATGACATGAAGAGGGTTGCTGATGTAGTAAAACACTTCAATATAAATACAAAAGTAGTGGTAAATAAATATGATTTAAATCTGGAAAATACAAAGTTAATTGAAACGCTTTGTAAAGAAAGAGAAATTGAAATGGTAGGCTATATTTCTTTTTCTCAAGTTGTAATCGAATCCATCGAAAACGCCCTGCCTTTAATTGAGTTTACCGGAGATGGTGTATCAAAAGATGTTATCAATATTTGGCATAAGATTATACACAGTTGAAAATTCCTTATAAATGTATGAGAAAGGTAAAATATGGGAAAAATAAATGAAAAAGAAAGGATCGAACAGGATAAACGTCTGAAGGAAAATTTATCCAGAATAAAGAATAAGATTATCGTTATGAGTGGGAAAGGCGGGGTTGGGAAAACTACTGTTGCTGTCAATCTCGCTTATGCCCTTTCTTTATCTAATAAGAGGGTCGGAATATTAGATATAGATATTCACGGGCCGAATATAGCCAAGATGCTGGGAATCGAGGGATCACGGGCCGCGGGTTCAGAATTTGGAATTGAACCGGTAGATGTGCTGCCCAATTTAAAGGCCGTAAGTCTTGCCTTACTTTTTGATAATCAGGATCAACCGGTTATATGGCGCGGTCCCCTTAAGATGGGAGTCATAAAGCAGTTTTTAAGCGATGTTAACTGGGGATCGCTCGATTACCTCATTGTGGACTCACCTCCCGGAACAGGTGATGAGCCCTTAAGCGCGATCCAGCTCATACACGATATAAATGGCGCGATTATCGTCACGACCCCTCAGGATATGGCAATCCTGGATGCTCGAAAAAGTATTCAGTTCGCGAAGGAGCTCAGTATTCCTGTAATAGGAATCATTGAGAATATGAGCGGTTTTATCTGCCCGCACTGCCATAATGAGGTGAATATTTTTAAAAAAGGAGGGGGTGAAAGTTCTGCCGGAGAGTTCAAAGTCCCTTTCCTTGGAAGGATTGCTTTTGAGCCGGAGTTTGTTGAGCTAGCTGATAGGGGCACACCTTTTGTTTCGTTTAAGAAAGAATTGGAATCCTCAAAGGCCTTTATTAAGATTGTTGACAGGATAGAGCAATTTATAGATGGGGCCACATAAAATAAGATTTCGAATATATTGAAGGACTTTTTTTGCGGCAGAGAAGAGCGCTGTAATACTCTTCCCTGTGCGGGCGATAGAAAATATGCAAAAGGGAATTATTAAGAGGTGCATTATAATTCTTCTGACTTTTATGATAACATCAAAAATCTATGGCAAAGATATGACCATAAAAGTAATCTACAATAATTTAGCTTATGATAAAGAATTAACATGCTCCTGGGGTATGTCCTGTGTTATTAAAGGATTAGATAAAACTATTCTCTTTGATACAGGAGGGGATGGAAATATTTTGCTTTCCAACATGAAAAAAATGAGGATTCATCCCAAAGAGATAGATATTGTAGTGCTTTCTCATATCCATGGAGACCACACAGGTGGTTTATGGAAATTTTTAGAGGAAAATCCTGAAGTCACTGTATATATTCCGTCCTCTTTTCCAGAAAAATTTAAGAATAGAATAAAAGATTTAGGTGCCTGCTTTGTAGAGGTAGGTAAACCAATTGAGATTTTTCCATCTGTCTACTCTACTGGAGAGCTGGGAACCTGGATTAAAGAACAGGCACTTATTTTAAACATAGAAGAAGGCCTTATCATCATAACCGGTTGTTCACATCCAGGAATAGTTGCTATTGCAGAAAAGGCTATTCACATTCTGAATGAAAAGATATATTTAATTACCGGAGGCTTCCACCTTGGCGGTGCAACAGAGGTAGAAATTAATGCTATTATACAAGATTTGAAAGCTATTGGTGTACAAAAGATAGCTCCAAGCCATTGCACTGGAAAGAGGGCTATCGAATGTTTTAAAGATGCCTGGGATAATAACTTCATTGAAGCCGGCTGCGGGGCTGAGATTGAGTTTCTACTTTTAGGGGCCCGCCAATAAAAGGACCGATTGATTATTTATATTACAAATAATTAAAAACTAGAATTTAGCCCTAATAATAGGCAAGTTAACCTTCAACCATGATGAGATATAATTATCGCCTATGGTTTATACATAATTCTTTGTTTTATAGCAATAAATTCTGGTACAGAATACCATAATATTAATAGATAAAACCATATATAGGTGGATCTAATGCCATTTGGTTTTGGAAGAGGAAAAAGGAGGCGTTATGGAGGTAAGGGAAGGGGTTTTCCCGGTAGAAAAGGGTTAGGGGTTGGCCCTGATAATAACTGTATCTGTCCGAATTGTGGATTTATTTTACCTCGCCAGCGCGCATTGCCCTGTTTTCAAACAAGATGCCCGCAATGCAGTTCCTCCATGACCCGGCAATTTCACCTGGATAATAATAATTAGGAATAACCGGAGGCTCGAAAGAGTAAACGGAAGCTGGAAGAAGGGCAATTTCACCTGGATAATAATAACCCGGGATAACTGATGGATGATAATGAAGGAAGGATAGAAAGGCTCAAGCAAGGACAGAGGGTAGCATTTGTCGCGACCTTTATTACACTTCTCTTAGCTGCAATGAAAGCTGTTGTTGGCTATTTATTCGATTCAAAAGTTTTGATAGCCGATGCTTTTCACAGTAGTGCGGACCTTGTTGCCATTTTTGCATCCGGCTTCGGCCTCTGGTTAGCTTCAAAACGTAAAACGGCAAAGTTTCCCTACGGCTTATATAAAGCTGAAACAATGATTAGTTTTTTAATAGGAGCAGGGTTAATATGGGCGGGGATAGAGATATTAAGAGATGGATATCATAAACTTTTTACCCTTACCAGTATTCAGCACTTTCCATTTTTTCCTGTCGGCGCCAGCATAATATCTATAATTACAGCTTATTTTTTAGCAAAAAGGGAAAAAAAGATTGGCAAATTAATCAATTCCCAGTCACTTATGGTTAATGCAGGAGAATCCTTTTTAGATATATTTGTCTCAATAGCTGTATTGATCGGTATAATGCTGGCTTACGCGGGAATTCCTTACGTAGAAGGCGCAATAATAATAATAATTTCACTCCTGATTTTCAAATTGGGGTTAACAAATTTATGGATATCTCTTCTG
>DAOVJB010000026.1 GCA_030673425.1 Elusimicrobiota bacterium
AGTAACATATATCCCTCTGTTTAATAAGACTAACCCTTATTTTTTATATCATAAAAACCGAAGAATCTCAATAAAATTAAAAAAGCAAAAAAGAGGAGTTAACATAAAATATTAACTCCTCTCTATAAAACTATTTGAACAAATAAAAATCAATCACTTACGAGACATTATATACGCCTGTCCGCCTCGGGCGGGAACAACGAGATACGAATTTATTATCCCATCGTTACTTCTACTTTATGAACCTTGTTATCATCCTTAAATACAGGTAATATATTACCTTCTATTTTCTTCCCGTCAACCTTAATCTCTTTAATACCTTTATTCACATGGTTAGGATTTCTTATATCTATATCATAGGTTGTTCCTCGGAATTTGCGTTTTACTGTAAATCCATCCCAGTCCTTTGGAATACATGGGTCAATCATTAATCCTTTATAGTCAGGACGTATACCCAAGATATATTCGGTGGCAGCTACATAATTCCAAGAAGCACTACCTGTAAGCCAGGAATTCCTTGACTCTCCCATGTGCTGGTGTCCTTTGCCTGCTAAAAATTGGACATAAATATAAGGTTCTGTCTTTTTTACCTCAGCAATATCATTAAAAGCAAGCGGAGCAATAGTTCTATAATACTTAAATGCCAACTCTCCCCTGCCAAGCATTGCCTCAGCAATTACCGCCCAAGGATTAGCATGTGCAAATATTCCCCCGTTTTCTTTTATTGCCGGGGGATAAAGCGTTATTAAACCTAACTCTTTATCATACTCCTCAAAAGGAGGAGCTAAAAGCATCAACCCATACTTGGTATAAAGCACTTCATGAACAGCATCCATTAACTTAATAGCTTTTTCTTTATCAGCTACTCCGCTCATTACCGCCCATGTATTCGGGTTAAGAAATATCTTGCCTGTTTTACTTTCTTTAGAACCAACTTTTTTTCCACTATGGGTATAGGCTCTCATGTACCATTCTCCATCCCATCCAGCCTTATTAATGGCTTCTAAGAGTTTTTCCTTATCGGGAGCATATTTATTTACAGCATCTTTTCTTCCCGATAGCTCTGCCAGACCCTCAAATTCACTTATTACTAAATAAAGCAACTGCGTCGTCCAGACACTTTCTCCTTTTCCTGACAGATTCAAGGTATCATTCCAGTCAGCATGGAGCCCTAAGCTTAAACCATGTTCACCTAGTTTAGTTAAGGAATACTTAATTGTCCTATCCAAATGGTCAAACACGGTATCTTTTTCCTCACCATCAAAATAGCGAACCACCTCATCCAAAATTGCTACATCTCCTGTCTCTCTTATGTATGCAGCAGTAGTTAAAGTGAGCCACAGATGATCATCAGAGTAATCCCTGCCACCTGCTCCCTCCCCAGTTAAGGGCTGAAAAATATGAGAAGCGCAACCCATCTGATATATAGCACCGGTTAGACTGATAATCCTTTGCCTAACTCTTTTTGGAACCGAAGCAATAGCAGCAAGAGCATCCTGATGACTATCCCTGTATCCCAATCCATCCCTGTGTGTTCCTGATTCATAATAGGAAGCAGATCTTGACCAGTTAAAAGTGGTATGCCATTGATATTGATTAAGCACATTAAGCATTTGATTAGTTATAGTATCAGGGGTTTTACAACTAAAAGAAGAAAGTTTATTGTCCCAATTGTCAGAAAGTTTCTTAAACTCTTTATGAACATTATTAATATCACTGTACTTCTTCTTCATTTTTACCCCTTCTTCACTAGCATTACCCACACCCACCACGTAAAGGAAGGTCTTTTCCTCATTTGGTTTAAGATCAACTTTAATATTAAAGGAAATACAAGGATTCCCTCCTATTGCTTTAGAATTGTAAGACTTGCCTTCAGTAACAGCTATAGGATTGGCCTCTGAACGGTGTGGGCCTATAAATACATCCCTATCGCCGTCCCAGCCTACTATCGGACTTGTAGTAAAAGCATACGCACGGGGACGAATTAAACTTACGTAAGTCCCCACATCATAATCTATAATTTGTGTATCTTCAATAATTCTGTTCCTGCATACGTTTAAGAGATACTGAAAATCAGTCAAATCTGAAATAGCATCCCAAAAAGCAAGTTCAGCAAAGGAGAAGATATTAAGGTCTCTCTTTTTCTTATCTTTATTTCTAACGGTCAACAGCCAAATTTCTAAATTTTCTCCTAACGGAACAAAGTACGTGACCTCAGATTCAATATTAGCATAAGTAGATATTATTTTAGTATAACCCAGCCCGTGCCTGCATTCATTTTTGTACTCTTTAAGATCCTTACCAACAGGCTGCCATGACGTACTCCAGTAATCACCGCTGGCATTATCACGTATATATAAATATCGACCTGGCCTATCCATAGGCAGGTTATTATACCTGAACCGCATAAACCTTCCTGTTTTTGGGGACAGATAAAAACTGTAACCACCAGCATTATTAGAGATAAGCGCACAATACTTATCTGATCCCAGATAATTAATCCATGGAGTCGGTGTTTCAGGATTAGTAATTATATACTCTTTCTTTTCTTCGTCAAAGTAACCGTATTTCATTAACTCCCCCTTTGTCGGGATCGTGTCCCTTTTATTTTTTTACTTCCTTAAACGGCAATTTTACAACCTTACCTGTTTTACTCGATTCATATACTGCCAAAACCCCTTCCAGGCTTTTCATGCCTTCTTCTCCTGAAATAAAGGGTTGTTCATTTCGTTTAATACAGTTTATAAAATATGCAATTGGTCCACCGGATTTACTTTTTTTGCGCCCTTCGGGAATAAACGTACCCCATCCGCAATTTGGGTCACCAACTCCTGTAGGAATACCATAATTAACCACAACAGGATTATCTGCACCAAAAGAAAGCGTCATTGTGCCTTTTTCACCGTAAAATATAACCTTCATCTGATAAGGAACAGTAGACCAGCTGGTTTCAAAGCCAGCTACTGTTCCGTCTTCAAACTTCACATGGGCAACAGCATTGCTTTCAACCTCAAAATATGGCTTTCTTAAAGGCCCCAATGTTCCGGACACTTCTACTGCCTCTTTGCCCAAAAGCCATCTTATAAGGTCAAATACGTGAACTCCTATGCCAATCATCGCTCCGCCACCGCAAGCCTTCTTCTGGAGGAACCAATCTGCCCCGGGACTCCATTGTTCCGGTCCGGCATGACCGATTTTTCCCCAGACATAAAGAATTCTGCCCAACAACCCTTCTTCGAGTATCTCTTTAGCCACTTCAGGATTAGGACCAAATCGGTGTGTCTGCTCTACCATCAAGAAAACCTTGTTTTTATGAGCCGCGGTTATCATAGCCTGAGCTTCATCTAACGTAGTAGCCATTGGCTTTTCCACTAAAATATGTTTACCCGCCTCGGCAGCAGCGATGGTCATTTCCGCATGCAGGTAATTCGGTGTACAGATAGAAACTGCTTCGATTTCTTTCTCTTCTAACAATTTCCTATAATCAGTAAATATTTTCTTAACCCGTACCTGAGAAGCAATATTCTTAACCAAATCCTCTTTTATATCTGCTAAAGCAACAAGCTCAGCATCTACCGGTGTTTCACAAAGCCATAGTAATCTCGAAGGTCCCCCGGAAATTTTTAAGTTCTCAGTATTAAGATATTGCGGTAAATGTAAGCGTTGCGCTACTTTACCGCAACCTATAACTCCAACCTTAACAGGCATAAAAATAATACCTCTATTATTTATCCAACGCGTATTGAACCATAAACTTTTTAATCATATCAATACTTATGGGAATATACTTTAATTCGTCCCCTTCTCCTTCATACTCAACCGAAATAAATCCTCTATAATTAGCTGCCTGAATAATCTTAAATATACGGTCATAATCAAATTCTAATTCTTTACCATCATCAGTTATCTTATGAATTCTAGCGTGCATATAATCTGCAAATGGAATGGTTTTTTCTATTGATTGATAAATATCTTCATCAATATAGTTTCCTACGTCTAAAAGCAATTTCAGATACGGTGAGCCTACATCTTTTATCAATTTAATTGTATCATCCGCAGTTGCTGGAAAACCACCGTGATTGTGCGGTTCGAAAGTTAAAGTTATACCTAATTGCTCTGCATGAGAGGCACACTGTTTAAGTCCCTTAACCACATTGGGCCACAATTTATCTTTATCCTCAGGTTTACCCCACGCAGCAAATAATTTTAATACAGGAGCACCCAATTCATAAGCTACATCTAAATATTTATTGACTGTTGCGACTTGTTCATTTAAGGCTTCCTCTGTCTCCTGTGCAAAATTATTAAACGGAGCTGAAATAGCACAGATTGTTAAGTGTAATTCAGTAGCTAGTTTTTTCAAAGCCATTAAGTCTTTCTTCTCTATACTTGGGATATATTCTCCTAATATTTCAAAACCCCCTACTTTCAACTTCTCCGCAGCAAATTTCATAATTTCTTCAATATTCATCTTTTTAGCTTCAAGAGTCCGATGAAATGAGTAACTACAAACACTTAATTTTAACATGAGTCCCTCCTTTATTCGTGACTCGTTATTCGGGTCACGGGTTATAAGTCCCTTGCTAATTTATTCTTTCAGCGGAAGTTTTACTACCTGCCCTGTTTCATAAGATTTATAAAGTGCTATAAGCCCTTCGAGACTTTTTCTTCCCTGCTCTCCTGAGATAAACGGTTTTTCACCCTTTTGGATACAATCCATGAAATAGGCAATTGGTCCACCTAGTCTGCTTTGAGCTCTTCCATTAGGAATAAATGTTCCCCAACCGCAATTTGGGTCTCCTACATTGGTAGGCATACCAAAATTTACGATAACCGGAGGATCAGCTCCAAAAGCCACTCTCATCGTCCCTTTTTCTCCATAAAGATATACCAACACCTGATAAGGACGAGTATTCCAGCTAACCCCGAAACCTCCAATGGCACCACTTTCAAATTTTATATGGCAAATTCCATGGTCCTCCACCTTAAATGGCTTAATTAGAGTAGCGATACGTCCTGACATTTCTACTACTTCTTCATTCATAAGCCATCTAACCAGATCAAAAATATGGATTCCTACGTCTATAAGAGCTCCACCACCTGACTGTTCTTTGTTCACATACCAGGGTGTACCACCTTTCCAATCAACATCAGGATTCCAGTATTCCGGTCCGGCATGACCGATTCTGGCCCAAACAGACAGAATCTTGCCTAACATTCCATCTTCCAGGACTTCTTTAGCCACCTCATGATTAGGGTCAAATCTTTGAGTCTGTTCAACCATAAACAGAACCCCGTTCTTATCACAAGTCTCTATCATTTCAGTAGCTTCCTTCAGGTTCATCGCAATTGGCTTCTCGCATAAAACATGTTTCTTGGCGTTGGCTGCAGCTTTAACTACTTCACAATGCTCATAGTTGGGGATACAAACTGATACAACATCAATATCTTTATTATTAATTAAGTCATTATGATTAGTATAAATATTTTTCACCCCGTATTGGTCTGCCATCTGTTGAGCCAGATTCTTATCCCAATCACATACTGCTATTACTTCCACCTTATCACAATCAGCATACTGAGGTAGATGTAACCTCTGGGCAATTTTTCCACATCCTATAACACCTGCCCTGATTTTCATTTTCCTTCCCCCTTTCTTATCTTATATTTTACAGCCATGTAAGGCTATAATTAGAAAATTTTATTTCCTTTTTGGTTTTTTCTTATACCATTTCTTAAGCACTTTCTCTGCTGGTTTATTCTGTGGACTAAAACCTCTGTTTTTAGAACCTCCGCTCTTCACACTACATCCCCACTCCCACCAGTAAACTCCATAAAACCAGGGTTTATCCCAGAAAGTCTGAAATAGCGCTTCATAACAGTCAGCCTGCTGTTGTAAATCTATCTTTTTGCCTGGCATATGTTCCCATGGATTTTTTGCTGAACCAGTGGAACTACGATAACCAACCTCTGTAAAAATTACAGGCTTATTAATTTCTTTCTGCCATTCTTCAATTTGGGAAACCCAATCTTTCCATCCATTTTTTATCTGCTTAAAGGATGGATCATTTATATCTACTAAAGGAAAATAAGGATCAATACCTGCGTAATCCAAAGCATCCCAGAATTGAATGTCTAAATATTCATCATACCAATTAGCTGTATAAGTAAGAGCTCCATCGTAAACTTTACGTACAGATTTTATTACTTTATCTTTCCATAGATCTGGACGCACAGTCGCTGCAGCAGTTAACTCAGTCCCAATACAAATCATCCCTACCCCTTGTTCCTGGGCAAGTTGAGCGTAATGAATCATAAAGTTAGTATAGCTATCAAACCAGGCCTGCCAATCCTCTTCTATATCAAATTCAATAGAACCACGCCATTCCCCACCTGAGGAATCAAGCAAATCTAATTGGGGCTTGAGCATCACCTTCAAGCCCAGCTTATGTATTGTCTTGATAGCATGAATTAAACTTTCATCTGTAGGTGTCACAGAGGTAGGATGAATATCTGTCGAATCGTATTTCTGCTGATACCAGGTAGTATGTAATCCTACCCACCCGGCATTAGTTGCAGCTAATTTTTTTAATGTTTCATCTGAACTTTCAGAATTATAGTAATCCCTGTCCCAAACTACATAAGAAATTCCTTTTTGAAACTCAGGAGTAAAATTCTCCTCTGCCTTAGTCTCTTCGATACTAACAACCATCAACAAAACCATTGCTGCAAAAAACAACTTGCTTATTCTTAGTCTCTTCTTCCACATAGGGGAAAAAATCCTCCTTTTTTATTTCTCTATTTATTCTGATTTTACTTTTTTACTGGTAGTTTTAATTTCTCTGTCAACCCTAATATTATCAATATAGATTGGTCCTTTATATGTTGTATTTCTATTATAAGACTCTATTCTAACAACCATTTTTCGCACATCTTTTCTAAAAGCATCATCTGGACGAACTCCTTGCCAGTCAAGACTACCCGGTTTTAAGTCAGCAGTAATAGTAACCCACTCTCCCGGTTGCAGCTGCTGTAAGCATTTCATCTCTCTCCATTCCCATTTTTCTCCTACAGTAAGTATAATTCTGGCTTCTAAACCAACAGGAGCATCTTCTGGTAGATAAACGTCAGTTGATATCTTTCCATAGGATCCCCAGTTAAAAAATTGCATTATTTCTAAGATTGCTTCATTCCAATCATCCCCAGGAAAATTAGTACTTACCTCTAAAGAGTTTTTACCTTCGCTGGCTTGCTTATTGGATATACTTATATTTTCACTTACATGACCGGTCTTTTCCCATGCCCAATGAGGAATTTCCCAACCTTCTAAACTCTCTTCAAAGCCAGAAATCAGCATTGTATCTGGTAACGCTATTTTTTCTAATGCCTCCATTTCATCTGGCTTAATTGGTTCAGTTAATCTTATATTATCCACATAAATAGAACCTTTGTAAAGTGGTTTATAATTAGACTCAATTCTTACAGCCATTTTTCTGACACGCATCCTGAACTCATTAGTCGTTAACATACCTCCTCGCCAATCAGTGCTTCCTGGTTTTAAATCAGCAGTTACAGTAACCCACTTCCCTGGTTTCAAACTATAACCACGACTCATCTCAACCGACTCGCAATTTTCTTCTATAGATAATACAATTTTCGCTTTAAGTCCTTCTGGTGCCTTTTTTGGTAAATAAATATCACAGGATATCCTACCAAAATCAATCCAATTAAAATATCCCATTACCTCTATAAGCGCAGCAGTCCATTTTCCACCTGGAAAATCAGCTTTTAGTTCTAAAGATTTCTTCCCATCTGTAGCATATTTCTTAGAAATCTTTATATCTTCAGCTACAAATTCTTCTTTTTCCCACTCCCAATCAGGAATCTTCCAGCCTTCAGTATCCTCTTTCTGTTGATACCAGGAAGAAATCCCTTTCTGGAATTCGGGAGTAAAATTTTTGTCTGCATTAACCTCTTCAATAGTAACAACTATCAACAAAACCATCACTACAAAAAACAGTTTGTTTGTTTTTAACGTCTTCTCCCACATAAGAAGAAATTTCTCCCTTTTTTATTTATTTTTTCTTTGGATTTTTTTTATACCATTTTGCGATTATATCTTGAGCCGGTTTATTTTGTGGACTAAAACCTCTATGTTCGGGACCTCCTATCCTGACACTGCCTCCCCACATCCACCAATATACTCCTGCAAACCAGGACTTATTGTAGAAAGTCTGAAACAATGCTTTATAACAATCCACCTGTTGTTGTATATCTATATCTTTCCCCGGCATATGCTTCCAGGGCTCCTTTGCTGCGCCGGTAGAACTGATATAACCTACTTCTGTAAAAATTACCGGTTTATCAATCTCTTTTTGCCATTCTTCTATTTCAACAGCCCAGCGTTCCCAACCTTTTTTTATATCCTTAAAAGAAGGATCCATAGTATCTACTAAAGGGAAATAAGGGTCAATTCCTGCATAATCCAAAGCATCCCAGAATTGAACATCTAAATACTCCTCATCCCAGTTAGCTGCGTATGTAAGAGGACCATCATAAACCTCCCATACAGATTCTATTACTCTATCTCTCCAGAGGTCAGAATATAATAGAGTTGTAGTACTTAACTCTGTACCAATACAAAATAATTCCACACCATGCTCCTGGGCAAGCTGAGCGTAATGAACTATAAAACTGGTATAACTATCAAACCAGGTCTGCCAATCCTCTTCTGTATCACATTCAATAGAACCGCGCCATTCCCCACCTGCAGAACGAATCAAATCTATATGAGGTTTTAGCATTACTTTCAAACCCAGACTATGAATCGTTTCGATAGCATGTATTAAACCTTCATCTGAAGGGGTTTTTTCACCGGGATAAATCTCAGTTGAATTATAGTGTTCCTGATACCAAGTGGTATGTAATCCCACCCATTCAGCATTGGTTTCAGCCAGTTTTTTCAATGATTCATCTGAACGTTCAGAAACATAATGATCCTTACTCCAAACTACATAACAAATTCCCTTCTGAAATTCCGGAATAAACTCTTTGTCTGCATTAACCTCTATAATAGAAATCATCAACAAAATTATTACTACAAAAAATATTCTGCTTCTTCTAAACATTTTCATCCCCATAAGAAAAAATCCTCCTTTTTTATTTATTTGTTTATTTTGATTTTACTTCTTTGTTAACCGGTCTTTCTAATTTTTCTGTCAACCTGACATTATCAATATAAATTGGCCCCTTATAGATTGCTTTTCTACTATAAGACTCAATCCTGATAACCATTTTTCGCACATCTTTTCTAAAAACACCACTTGGACGGATTCCTCGCCAGTCAAGACTACCCGGTTTTAAGTCAGCAGTAACAGTAACCCATTCTCCTGGTTTTAGCCGCGCTAAACGCCTCATCTCTGTCCATTCCCAGTTTTCTCCCACAGTAAGTATAATTCTAGCTTTCAACCCAACAGGAGCATCTTTTGGTAGATAAAGATCAGCTGATATTCTCCCATATGCTCCCCAGTCGAAAAATTGCATTATTTCTAAAACTACCTCATTCCAATCCTCTCCTGGAAAATCAGTAATTACCTCCATAGAACTTTTACCTTCACTGGCTTGTTTGTGAGATAAACCTACTTTCTTACCTACGTGTGTAGTCTTTTCCTGTGCCCAGTCAGGAATTTCCCATCCTTCTAAATCTCTCTGAAAACCGAAAAGCACTTGCTTTTCCGGTAATACTATTTTTCCTAATGTATCCATTTCCTCTGGTTTGATTGGTTCAGATAACCGTATATTATCTATATAAATAGACCCTTTGTAAACCGGCTTAAAATCAGATTCAATTCTTACAACCATTTTCCTTACATCTATCCTGAACTCATTAGTCGGTAAAATAGCTCGCCAATCAGTGCTTCCTGGTTTTAAATCAGCAGTGAGAGTAACCCATTTACCGGGCTCCAATCGACAAGCCCGACTCATTTCAATCCATTCCCAACTTTCTCCTACAGTTAAGATAATCTTAGCCTTAAGTCCTTCTGGTGCTTTTTTTGGTAAATAAACATCACAAGATATTCTACCAAAATCAAGCCAATCAAGATACTCCATTACTTCTATAACTGCAGCAGTCCACTTTCCACCAGGGAAATTAGCTTTCACCTCTAGAGATTTTTTTTTCTCCCGAGCATATTTCTTAGAAATGTCTAAATCTTCAGCTACATGGTCTATTTTTTCCCACGCCCAGTCTGGAATTTCCCAACCTCCGGTATCTTCTTCAAAACCAAAAATTACTTTATCTCTATTTGCCTCTTGTGTTGTTTTCTTAGACTCTTGAGCAGCAAAATTTGTACTTACTAAAAAAAATATTATAAAAAGATTCAACATTAAACAAACAAAAAAATATCTTCTCTGTTGTATCATTGTTGTTACCCCTTTATTCCAAAATTTCAAATACCCATATATATATTTAATATTTTTATAATAAATATAACTCAAAGCTTATAAAAAATCAAGTTTAAAATTATTGTTTTTAAACTTGACTTAAAATAACATAAATACTCACCATATTAAAGAATAATATTATCATCACTATTTGAGTTAGATATAAGTTACTTTTTTAGAATAGTCAGTCTTACATTATCTATATAAAAAGAGCCCTTATAAACCGGTTTCTTATCTGACTCAACCCTTATTCCCAGTTTTCTAATACTCATCCTAAAACCATCATCAGGCTTTACTCCCTGCCAATCAGTACTCCCCGGCATCAAATTTGCTCTTATTGTAATCCATTTCCCTGGAACAAGACGAACAGGATGTATCATTTCTGTCCATTCCCACTCTTCTCCTACCACAAGAATAATCTTTCCCATCAGCCCTGACGGAACATCTTCAGGTATATAAACGTCTACTGCAACTTCACGGCTGTCGGTACAGTCAAAATATTCTATATTCTCTACATAAGCAGCTGTCCATTTCTTACCTGGAAAATTAGCCTTTATCTCTAATGAATTCTTTCCTTCTCTTGCATATTTCCCGGATATGCAAATTTCTTCAGCTACATAACCCTTTTTCCCCCAGGCCCAATCAGGAACCTTCCATGATTCAACTTCCTCTTCAAAACCAAAAATTACATTTTCTTCAGTAGGTTTTTTTACTTCCTTAGACTTATCAGATGGTAAAAGACCGAGTCTTACATTATCTATATAAAAAGAGCCTTTATAAACCGGCTTTTTATCTGAGTCAACTCTTATTCCCAGTTTTCTCACATCCATTCTGAACTCATCATCAGGCTTTACTCCCTTCCAATCAGTACTTCCCGGCATCAAATTTGCTCGTATTGTGTTCCATTTACCTGGTATAAGAC
>DAOVJB010000044.1 GCA_030673425.1 Elusimicrobiota bacterium
AGAAGCTACTGCGAAACAAGGTTTCTTTTTTTATTCTATCTTTTACTATGAGCTATCTTACATGGAGCGGGTGATCGGGTTCGAACCGACGACAATCACGTTGGCAACGTGATGCTCTACCAACTGAGCTACACCCGCATCATTATTTATTAAAGTTGGTGCTGGGAGCGGGACTTGAACCCGCAAGGATTTCTCCACACGCCCCTCAAACGTGCGCGTATGCCAATTCCGCCACCCCAGCATTATTATATGTGTATATTACTTCTTCTCTGGAGGTGGTGGAGGGGTCGGAGGGGTTTTGGGAACTGATTCTTTGCTTTCAGGTTTTTCGGAAGTTTCAGTTACAGGTTCCTCTTTAACTATAGTCCTAATATGTGACCTTGCTGAAATAATTGCCAGGGTAAGGGATGTCAACATAAAGATAACGACAAGAACTGTTGTTACCTTTTTCAAGAAAATATCTCCTCCTCCGCCTCCGAATACCGCCTCTCCTCCTCCGCCGCCAAAAAGACCCGAAAGACTCGCTCCTTTGCCAGCTTGAAGAAGAATAATAAGAACCAACGCAAAACTAGCAATAATGTGTGCTATAGTAATTAAAGTTACCATATTTCTTTACTCCTTATAACTCATTTATCCTTCAGGGCAACAATACCCGGGAGTTGTTTTCCTTCAAGAAATTCCAAAGATGCTCCCCCACCCGTTGAGATATGTGACATCTTATTAGTTAACTTGGCCTTGGCCACGGCTGCAACAGAATCACCGCCACCTATTATAGTAACTGCTCCATTATTCGTAGCTTCAGCAAGTAACTGCGCGATTTTTAATGTGCCGCCAGAAAATTTGTCCACCTCAAAAATTCCCATAGGCCCGTTCCATACTATAGTCTTGGCTGATTTTATCACACCGGCATATCTATTTAGAGTTACAGGTCCAATATCAACACCTATCCAGCCGTCAGGTATATCTGTGTCTGTAACCTTTGCCTCTGAGGTACCATCTATGTTCTCTGCTATCACATGGTCGCAGGGTAATAGAAATGTTACATTCTTTTCATTTGCCCTTTTAAGAATATCCTTCGCCAGATCTATTTTATCTTCTTCAACCTTGCTTGAGCCCACCTTAATACCTTCTGCCTTAAGAAAGGTATAAGCCATAGCTCCGCCGATTATTAACGTATCAACTTTTTTAAGAAGGTTTTCAATGACCTCTATTTTACCTGAAACCTTTGCCCCGCCCAGAATAGCCAAAAATGGTCTTCCAGGTTTTTCAAGCGTCTTTCCAAGATATTCTATTTCTTTTGCTAAGAGAAACCCACAAGCATTGGGTAAAAACTTCGGGACGCTGGCGGTTGATGCATGAGCCCTATGGACGGTCCCGAATGCATCCTGAACAAAAAAGTCGGCCAATGAAGCCAGCTCTTTTGCAAAATTCTCGTCATTATTCTTTTCTTCCGGGTGAAAACGGAGATTCTCAAGTAATAATATAGAACGAGGTCTCATATTAGTAGCCATCTTTTCTACTTCTGTACCTCTACAGTCAGGTGCCATAAAAACCGGATGATTACCTTCTAAATATTTGGAAAGCCTTTTAGCTACTGGTTTTAAGCTCATCTCAGGTATAAATTTGCTTTTCGGTCTCCCCAGATGAGAAATCAAAATCACGCTACACTTTTTCTTCAGAAGATACTTGATTGTCGGTAATGCTGCCTTTATCCTGGTATCATCGGTTATATTCTGTTTCTCATCTAACGGAACATTAAAATCAACCCTGACCAGAACCTTTTTAGATGACAAATCTATATCTTTGATAGAAACCTTATCCAATACCTGCCTCCTGATACTCTATTTATTTTTTCTTGATTATATATTCTGCCAGGTCAACCAGCCTGCAACTGTAAGCCCATTCGTTATCATACCATGCGAGAATCTTTACCAGATTCTTACCAACAACCTTGGTTGACAGTGCATCTACTATAGAAGATATTGGGTTAGCGTTGAAATCCTTTGATACCAACGGCTCATCACAATATGCCAGGTATTTTGAAAGCTTGCCTTCTGCCGCTTTCTTCAATGCGCCGTTAACTGCTTCTACTGTAACCTCTTTTTCTGTATTAAGCACCAAATCTACCAGAGAGACATTAGGCGTTGGAATACGAATTGCCAGTCCGTCCATCTTACCTTTTAACTCAGGTAATACCAACCCTATGGCCTTTGCTGCACCTGTAGTGGTCGGTATCATTGATACGCCAGCTGCTCTCGCCCTGCGCAAATCCTTATGCGGAAAATCAAGAATGACCTGGTCATTTGTATAAGAATGAATGGTTGTCATCAAACCTTTCGTAATACCGAAATTATCAAGAATAACCTTGGCAACAGGACCAAGGCAATTGGTGGTACATGATGCGTTAGAAAGAATATTATGTTTTTCAGGATCATACTTATCCTCGTTTACTCCCATCACAATAGTAATATCCTCTCCCTTTGCAGGAGCGGAAATGATAACTTTCTTAGCGCCTGCCTTTAAGTGCAAAGAGGCTTTCTCCTTGTCTCTGAAATGACCGGTGGACTCTACAACTATATCAACCCCCAGGTTCTTCCATGGTAACTGTGCCGGATCCCTCTGGGCAAAAACTTTAATTTCCTTACCGTCAATAACAATAGCGCCGTCCTTTGCTTCCACCTTGCCAGGGAAAATACCAAAGGTAGAATCATATTTGAAAAGATGCGCTAATGTCTTGGCATCGGTCAGGTCGTTTACCGCTACAAACTCCAATTCCTTTGATTCCAATCCTGCTTTTAATACTAACCTTCCGATTCTCCCGAAACCGTTAATTCCCACTTTTGTTGCCATACTTTCCTCCTTTTTTAATTTTACAGCCCTTATTTTATCAGAAATTACCTATTTATATAATAGAATTTCTAACGGGATAATCCCTTGCGGTACTGTTAGACTTTCGTCCTATATTAAGTCTTATATTTTAATATATATATCAAAATAAGTCAATAACTATTTTAATACATAAATCTCCTGTAATAAATTCCCAAAAGTATTCCTATACCTAACATATGCGCAAGGAGCGATGAGCCGCCGTAACTTACAAACGGAAGAGGAACACCGACAACAGGCATAATTCCTATGACCATACCTATATTAAGTATAGTATGAAATGCTATCATACATACAATCCCCGCGGCCAGGAGGCTGCCGAACGTATCACGTGATTGGGTACTAATTATTATCCCCCGCCATATGATAATAGCTAGTAAAAATAAAAGTAAGCCTGCCCCTATAAAACCGAATTCCTCCCCGATAACGGCAAAGATAAAATCAGTATGCTGCTCTGGTAAAAACCCCAACTTGCTCTGTGTACCTGACATAATTCCTTTCCCCAGGAACTTGCCTGAGCCTATCGCAATCCTTGACTGAATTATGTTATATCCCATACCAAGAGGGTCAAAATCAGGATTAAGAAACGCTATCAATCTCTGTCTCTGATAATCTTTTAAGAAATGCTGGATACCGAATGAGGTAAATACCCCTAAAACCGTCGTAAAAAAGATATACCAGACATTCTTAAAAGAGAAATATCTATTTATCTTCCTTATCAGGAAATAGGAAAGTACTAATAGAACATAGAAAAGAAGAAGGAAATAGAGGGTTTGGTTCATATTGCTGAAGATATTAGTTATTACAAAACCCATTTTTGAAAATCCTGGAGCTGCATAATGGAGTTGTGTAAAAGTTAAAAAGAGCGAAATAAACACGGCTATACAACCTGCCGACACAAGAGAAATTATATACCCTAACTGCACCCCTCCAAGATATATCATCCCTAGAAATATAGGAATAAAAACAAGGCTGCTCCCGAAATCAGGCTGCCGTAAAATCAACCCCATAGGTATAAGCGTGTATAAAAGGCATATAAATAACTGTTTATGTCCCCATTTCTGCTGGTTTTCTATATATCTTGCTAAAATAATGATTAAAGCCAAAGACATAAACTCAGACGGCTGAAAACTGAAGTATCCTACTGAAAACCAGCTGCGTGATCCCCTCGCAACCTTACCTACCAAAAGAACCAAGACCAATAACCCGAGACCGAACCCATAAATAACAGGGGCATACTTGCGCAAATGCCTGTAATCAATATGACTCAGTAATAAAGCTCCTGCCAATCCCAGCATGAAAGCCACAAACTGCTTGTATATGAACATGCTTGAATCTGCAGATGAAGTTGAGAAAAGCACCAGCATGCTTATAGCACAGCTTACCATCACACAGATAAACAGCAGATAGTCAAATTTACCCGGACCCTTTAATTTCCACACATTTATATCCCCAAATTAATCTCTTACATCTCTTACATTAACAGCTTTTTTCTTTTCCTTAAGACCGTAATATCTTACTAAAATCTCCCTGGCAATAGGAGCCGCTACCACACCGCCATGCCCTCCGTGTTCCACAAATACTACAAATGCCAACTCCGGTTTATTAAGAGGACAAAATCCCGCAAACCATGCGTGATCTTCCCCCTGAGGATTCTGTGAAGTACCTGTCTTTCCGGCTATCGATAATTTACTGATATATGCAGCCTGACCGGTACCTTTGGTTATGGTACGCCTCAGGCCCTTGTTAAGGAGCTCCCATGTATCAGGCTTCAAATCTATCTTCTTCATAAGCTGCGGTTTAAATTCCTTGATGAGTTCACCCTTACGTGAAACAATCTTTTTCACTAAACGGGGAGAAAAGAGGTTCCCTTCATTAGCTACGGTACTCAATAAATTAGCCATCTGAAGCGGCGTAACCCATAAATATCCCTGCCCGATAGCCATGTTAAGAGTATCACCGTCCCACCATCCTTCACCTAACACTTTCTTTTTCCATGCACGGTCAGGAACTATGCCTGCTTTTTCACCCAGCAGGTCTACTCCTGTTATTTTCCCCAGCCCGAATTCCCTTGCATATCGTGGCAAATTACCAACACCCAAAAGCAGCCCTAACTGGTAAAAATAGATATCACAGGATTTGGCTATGGCATCTATCATATTAACCTTTCCATGTCCCTCTTTCTTCCAGCATCTAAATATTCTTTCCTGCTTTCCGACCTTGTACTCACCTTCGCATACAAACTTATCCTTGGCACTGACGACACCTTCCTCCAGTGCCGCGATGACTGTAATTATCTTAAAGACAGAACCCGGTGCGTACTGCGCCTGGACAGAACGATTGAATAATGGTTTTTTGTTGCTTCTAAGTAAATAATTGAGTTGCCTTCTTGTTAATGATCCCAAAAACATATTGGGATTAAAACCGGGATTGCTTACCAACGCAAGAATATCCCCTGAATTAGGTTCCATAATCACTATACTGCCTTCATAACCGCTGAAGGCTTCCTCGGCTATACGCTGCAGCTCAGAATCAATCGTCAGAACTATATCATTACCCCTCATTGATTCGACGCTCTTTAATATGCGCACCTGTTTACCGGCAGCACTGACCTCAATAGAGGTCCCGCCATCCTTACCCCTGAGATAAGTATCGTAGATTCTTTCAATTCCTGCTTTTCCTATCAAATCACCCAGTTTATACCTTTCCTGCTGTAATAATAGAATCTGCTGTTTACTTATTTCACCTACATATCCGATTACATGGGAGGCCAAGCCGTCATATAAATAATTCCTTATAGGCTCAGTATGTATATTAAACCCGGGAAATTCAAGGTTCCTCTCTGAGATATAAAAAGCGATCTCTCTTTTTATGTTAGTTTTAATACGCGACGACTTGAAAGGATACAATCTCGCTCTCTCTAGTTTTTGTAAAATAAGAGAAGAATCTACTTTGAGGATTCTAGATAAGCTTGATGCGGTTTTACTTAAAGATTTTGATTCAGGAAAAAAATCGGGTGTAAAGGTGAGAGTAAAAGAAGGGTGGTTTGAAACTAAAAGCTTTCCGTTACGGTCGAATATATCTCCGCGCGGAGCCTGATTAAAAATTATCTGGGTTCTGTTTTCTTCCGATACTTTCCTGTAATTGGCACCCTGTATAATCTGCAGTTGAAACAGTCTTACCAGCAAGATAAAAAGAAATAGAAATATTACCACACTAAAAATAAAAGAGCGCTGGGACATTAATCTTAAATTGCTTTGTTTAACAGAACCCATTTAAATCACATGCTCTCTCTTTTTTATCGTTGGTGACTTCTTGATATGTGTAGCTTATCTAAAAAACGGAAAATAAATATGGCCAGAATACCGTTATAAAAAGAAGCAATAACAGCATACTTAATAGTTCCTACAAAAGAAGGAATATAACTTGCAAAAATAACAGTTGCAAAAAATGAGACAATAACACCAATCAAGGTTGCAAGAAATGTAATTGCCACCTGTGTTATTATGTTCTCAAAAGCGAGTTTTCCCTTCGCCAGACCTGCAATATAGCCTATTATGGTTTTAGCAAGAGCGTTTATACCTATCAGGTTACCTGTAAAGGCATCCTCAAGGAGCCCGCCAAAGAAACCCGATATCTCTCCTGTCAAAGACCCTCTCTTAAAACCCAGATAAACCACGATTATGAGCAATAAATCCGGTTTAACACCAAAGATAGCTATATACTTTATCACCGTGGTCTGAAGAATTACGCCTAGAATAATTATAAAACCAATAATAATCTGCAATTTCTAAATCCTTTATCTTAATCGTCTTTTTATAACAAGAACCTCTTCAAGTCTGGTTAAATCGATTACAGGAGAAACCCGGGCAGATTTATATAACTTACCTTCTGTTATACTTACCTCTGTTACTTTCCCGATTATCAAGCCCTTAGGAAACAGACTTCCTTTACCCGAGGTAACTACAGTATCACCTGCTTTTACATCAGCATCTAAACTCAAGTAATTAAGCCTGCACTGATTCACTTGGGCTCTACCCTCAAGCAAACCGTCAAAACGTGTACGCGTAATGAGGACACTTATTTTACAAACAGGGTTAGTAAGAAGAAGCACTACTGATGTATCATCCATAACCTCGGAGACCTTTCCTACAACACCCTGGTTATCATCATTGTATGTTACAACAGGCATGTTGACAGCTATACCGTCTTTGTCGCCTTTATCTATTAATACCGTTGTAAACATATCACCGGGTGCCTGTGCAATCACCCTCGCTGCGATTGTAGAATAAAGAAGACTCTCCTTTAAGGCGAGTAATTTCTTTAATCTGTTATTCTCTAACGCCTCTTCCTGAAGTTGATTATTTCTGCTTTTAAGGTCCCTGATTGTAGCATGGAGCAGAACGTTCTCTTCTTGTGATTTTGTTAAATCTGATATATTAGCCCAGAAACCTGAAGCATCCCTGATGATTTTAGTGGCAATATTTTGTGAAGGAGAAATAAGGTGGATAAGAAGAACCTTGCAATTTTTGAAGAGGGAAATTTGGGAGAAGGTTAGCATACTAAGAGATACTACAACCAATAAAACAAAAACTATACTAACCTTATATTTATACCAAAAGAAAAACATGAATCATTTTCTTTCTTTTTTAATCATGCGCCGTCTTAACTTGGGACGGTGACTTATTTCTTCTAAATACATCTCTGTCCCTTTCACCACAGCGGTAAGAGGATCACTGGCCAGATTAACAGGAAGACCTGTCTCCTGGCTTAATAATTTGTCAAATCCTCTCAAGAGTGAACCGCCTCCAGCCAAAACAATACCTCTTTCAATAATATCACTCGACAACTCAGGCGGGGTCTGTTCCAGAGTGGCTTTTACGATCTCCACTATCATATTAACCGGTTCACTAAGGGCATTTCTTACTTCTTCTGAAGTAATCTCTACTGTTTCAGGTAAACCTGTCCTGAGACTTCTGCCTTTTACTTCAAGAACCTCTTCCTGTTCCTGCGGGAAAATTGATCCTATACGTATCTTTACTTCCTCGGAGGTGCGTTCGCCTACAATCAGGCTGTATTTCCTCTTAAGGTATGATATTATAGCTTCATCCATCTCATCGCCGGCTACACGGATAGAATTACTTAAAACCATCCCGCCCAAAGCAATCACCGCAACCTCGGTGGTGCCTCCGCCTACATCTACAATCATGCTTCCTGCCGGCTCCTGAACAGGAATATTTGAACCAATAGCTGCAGCCATCGGTTCCTCAATCAGATAAACCTCTCTTGCACCGGCCTGCTGCGCAGCTTCTTTTACCGCTCTTCTTTCTACGCCTGTTATTCCGGAAGGAACACCAATTACAGTCCGTGGACTGAGCAG
>DAOVJB010000059.1 GCA_030673425.1 Elusimicrobiota bacterium
AAATGCACCCCCTTCGAATATTCGACCATTTTAGTTCCCTATTCTAATTATACCACGCATTTAATTTTTGTCAAGTACTTTTTATATGATTTTTCTTATTTGTGATAAAACTTTTTTTGTTGCTTTCTCCCCTTCTAAAATGCACTCTGCAGCCCTGTAATATTGCAATGGATTGACAAATCTCTTAAATTCAGTTTCGATTACTATATCTGCCTCTTTTAACTTCATCTTAGCGATCTCTCTCTCCATTATGAAGGTTGACTGCATCAGGATATCAAAAATTGTAAGCATTTTAGGTTTCTCTTTGGTTTTTCTTTTTTCTATAAAGATTTCCGATAGCTTTTGTTTGATTTTAGAATCCTTAATCTTTTTTTCTATGAGCTTTGCTATTCTGTTATTTATCATTTTAGAAGTAATTTCCCTTTTTGTTAAAGATAAAGGAATTCTATTTTTTAATATTTTTTCTATTTTAAGAATCGGCAATTCCTTACTTTTATAAATGACTTCAGGAATTACACTCACCCCAATAACAATATCTGCACCCATTGCGCGAACAACATCTACAGGAACTGGATTAATCAAACCTCCATCAACTAAAAATCTATTCCGGTGTTTAAGCGGCGTGAATATTCCGGGAACTGAGCAACTGGCTCTGATGGCTTTTGATATTTTACCATTTTTAATTACCACTTGCTTTCCCTTTTTTATGTCTGTGGATACAGCAGCGAATGAAATTTTTGAATTTTGAATTCTTTTCTTTCCAATAAAAGATTCTAAAAGTTTTTCGATCTTATCACTGTCAACAAGACCTGCTTTAGAAATTGTAGGTGTGAAAAATTTTGCTGTCTGCTGCCAGCTTATATTCAGAGCTATTTCTTCCATGGTAATGGCATCCATTCCTGAAACATAAAGTCCACCGATAAGAGAACCCATACTGGTGCCAGCAATCAAATCGATTGGTATTTTTTCTCTTTCTAAAATCTTAAGCACTCCAATAAAAGCAAGGCCTCTTGCCCCACCACTTCCCAATGCAAGACCAATTTTCATTTTTCCTTTTCTCACTATTTGCATATTTAACCAAACCTACATTTCAGAATAATATATTATTTATACCTTTTTTACCTGTTTGGCAAACCTTTTTTCTGCTTTATCCGTCTATTTCACTTTTTCAATGTCGGTTTCAGGGTTTAGTAAAAATCAAATTTCCAGGTTTTTTATTTTTCTTATCCCCAGTACCATCGGGATAAATACAACAGCAACATTTACAACTAAGAAAATCAAGCCTAAAATCACAAGTATTTTTATATTAAAAAAAGCCTTTCCGCTTAATTTGTAAAAGAAATACATCCTGACAGGCAATGCTTCCAAGACCAGGATTACGGCTACATAGAACAAGGAGAAAACCATGTAGAACATACCCCCCATGCTTGATTCAATCTGTGCAATATTTTCTACATTAAAACGGGGAAATATTGCTCCCATACCAGTGCCAAGAGCGGTTAACCCAACAGTCAATATAGCAACTGTTGCGCAGGAAAGAATCATGAAGAATCTGTCTACCTCAAGAAGTATATTGGAAAATACGATCAGGCAACCAGCCAGAAGTAATAAAGGTATAAGAGATATCCAGAATTTCTCCCATAGGAATTTTTTTACTGAAATAGGCGAAGCACGTATAATCCAGAAATTATCTTTCTCAAGACTGACTGCAGGAAAGACGAAACGTAAAGCTACTGAGGCCAGAACAAAACCGGCCACTCCTATATTCAGGAAAGAGATTATACTTTTCAGATAAAAGTAAGGCAAAGGCAATTTATATATATTATATAGATATACTATTATGAGGGTACCAAGCAACAGCAGTTGTGACCACTGGCTTGTCTCACGGAAGAACGTCTTTATATCTTTAGCCAACAGAGCCCTCATCGGTCCTGAAAATCTGAAAGGGAATCTACTTTCTTTAATTCTATGTTTTGAGTTATAGACTTTAGGCTTTTTCTTCTTACCCCCTTCCTGTGCTCCTGCCCAGCCTGTATAATATATTTTCTGTGCTATGAGAACAGTCACCAGTGATATTAAGAAAGCAGAAACCGAAAGAATTCCAAGGTAAAAAAACGACCTCCCCAGATTGTATTTAACCATTGACACAATAGATTGAGTAATCCAGAAACTCGGGGCGAATTTTGTCATCGGGGTTTTTACTGTAACAAGATACTGCATTACACCCATCATAACATCGGGATTGACCAGTTTTTCAGGTTGCAGGAACCTTACCAGAAGATATGTGCTTGCTCCTAAAACTATTCCTAAAACAAGAAAAATATCCCGCGTTTTTTTCGAAGGGAAAAGCCGCATCAAAACAACACTGAGTAATATGCCTATACTCGTACATATTACAAAATAAGGGAAAAGAGCGACGAATATCCAGAGGTAGAACGTAAATAAAGCGGAGTTGATATTAGCATATGCAGCCAGAACAGGCAAAAGAAAAAAGAGCACCATCCAGTTGGAGTAAAACATTGTTTCAAAAAACTTAAATATAAAAACAGACCTGAAACTTAAAGGGGTCAAGAGAAGAAGATTTAAGTCACTGGAAAAATATATTGTTGAAAAAGCCGTGATGATATTACTGAAAACAAGCATGACAAAAAAGACCAGAAATATCATCGAAATCAACCGCACAATCAAAAACGGTCCTAAAAGAGGCACCCCTTTTAGGTAAACAAGTATCCTGTAGAAGAGCACATATAATCCCCATGTAAAGGAAGCTCCTATTAGAGAAAGAATTGTTACCTTAATCCATTTGCCTCCGCTGGCAAAACGGATACCGTTAAGAAGCATCTTGAGTTTAATCTTTATTAATAAGATAACATCCCGCATAAATATTCCTTTTAGCAACATTTACGATTATTTATAGATATTTTAACAGTTCTGCGTATTCGGTTCCACCTGTGAGTTCAAGGAAAATGTCCTCCAGGTTCTTGTCAGGGGAAATATTTTCCTGAAGAGTCTCTTTTGAGCCAAGAGCAATCACTTTTCCTGTCTGAATAATACCGATTCTGTGACACATCTTCTCTGCTATCTCCAGGGTATGGGTAGACATAAAAATGGTTACCCCGCGTTTTGACAGATTAAAAAAGATCTCTTTTACAAGACGGGCGCTTTTAGGGTCCAGACCTACCATCGGTTCATCCAGAAATATTACCTTCGGGTTATGAAGAAGCACTCCTGACATTACCAGTTTCTGCTGCATTCCATGGGAATAACTCTCTATTAAGTCATCACTCCATTGGTTCAACTCAAACATGTTAAACAACTCCGGAATTTTCTCTTCCTGTTCTTTTAGCGGGATTCTGTATAGACTACCTATAAATCTCAAAAATTCTCTTCCAGTGAGTTTAGGATAAATAAAAGGATGGTCGGGTATTAAACCGATTATCTGCTTGGCTTTTTCAGGTTCTTTCTGAATGTCATAACCATCTATTAATACCTTACCTTCAGTAGGCTTAAGAAGGCCGCACATAATTTTAATTGTTGTGGTTTTACCTGCTCCGTTAGGTCCCAGAAACCCGAAAATCTCACCTTCGGGGATATCAAGATTAAGATTGTCTATAGCCTTTAGGGAACCGAATGTTTTAGTCAGGTTAATTATTTGAAGCATCTGTTTCTGCCTCCAAGCAGTATTTAGTTAAAGATTCTTAAAACAAAGGATTTAACATGGATAATAATCCATGTATATATATCAAACGCTACGTTAAAACTTTGTCTGAAAAAACCAGCTATAGAAATTTTTTCAGGGGTAACTATTTTTAATATCAATACAACCGTTATTATATTGATAAGCAAGATAAGAACAAGAGAAAAAATAAAGCCTGTTTTGATAACATCGGGCTGTCTTGTAGTAAGGGAATTAAACGTTAATGCTATATGAAAGGATAACGTAAATCCGACTAAGAACACCATATAAGAAACATAAGGCTTAACATCAACAAAAACCCCAAGGCCGAAATAAATAAGCAATACAATAAATGTATAAATAGGAAAAAAATAAGGGGCAAGGTTAATTATAAAATTAGTTTTTGTAAGAAGTACACTTCCGCCTTTTTTGGAAACATTGAATTCTTTCACCCTGCCGCCGAAAAGCATACTCCACAGAGCATGGCTTAGCTCATGGCCGAAGATATAAGTTCTTATGGGCTTAAAGAAAACAGCCTGAATCATCAGGTAGGATATAAAACCCAACATGAAATAAAATTGCTGGTGGGATAGAGAATCAGTTGATGAAACCTGATCAATCAGAGCTTTTCCTGCCCCTATACATAAAGGTAAGAGCACAACTGCTAATGATGACTTCAATAATCGTTTCAATAACGATCTTTTTGCCTTATACTCCTTTTTTATATCCCCACCCCGTCTATTTTATTATTACAAAAATTACAGCAGGAATTCTCTATGTTATACTCTATCACCTTGAAGCCAAATCGTCTAATTACTAATTTTCCGCATTTGGAACAATAAGTGTTTTCACCCTCATCACCGGGTATATTACCACTGTATACATACAAAAGACCGGCATCAATTCCTATTTTGCGTGCTTTATGAAGTAATTCAGGAGATGTTCCAGGTAAATCTGTCATTTTATAGGCAGGATAAAAAGCTGTAACATGCCATGGTGTTTCAGGTCCTAAACTAACAATAAATTCAGCTATCTTTTTAAGTTCCTCGGAAGAATCATTAAGCGTGGGTATTATTAATGTGGTTACTTCAACCCAGATACCCAATTTCTTCAGCTGCTTTAAATTGTCCAATACAGGATTCAATCTTCCGCCACAGAACTTTTTGTAAAATTGTTCAGTGAATGATTTTAAGTCCACATTAGCAGCATCCAGATAAGGAGCTATCATTTCCAAACACTTACTACTCATAAATCCGTTAGTGACAAAGGTATTCTTAAGACCTTTTGTTCTGGCGATTCTCGCTGTATCATACGCATATTCAAAAAAGACAGTCGGCTCAGTATATGTATATGATATGCTGCTACAATCCTGTTTTATAGCCTTTGATACAATCTCTTCAGGCAATACCTCTTCTCCTGCAATTTCGCCTTTATGTTTGGGAAACTGGGAAATTTCGGCATTCTGGCAATTAAGGCAACTGAAGTTACATCCTATGGTTGCAAGAGAAAACGCACGTGAGCCCGGATGGAAATTAAAGAAAGGTTTTTTCTCTATAGGATCAACGTGAAGAGCAATGGCCTTCCCGTAAACAAGTGAATAAAGAACACCGTCTCTGTTCTCCCTGACCGCACAGATACCTCTTTTTGCTTCGTTTATTAGACAATTATGATTACAAACAAGACACTTTACTTTCTTATCATCTAATTTTTCGTAAAGCAAAGCTTCTTTCATACCACTACCCTATAAAAAGATAGCCGAGTATTCACCCGGCTCTCTTGCGATAATCTGTTGCTAATATATCTAAGCATGTTACTCATAAGCTCCTTATAACTTTCCTCTGGCATACCGCTCCCATTGCGATTAAAAGATATCCTGCATTGCGCCACAGGTCGATATAACTACCAAGTTTGTATATTTCAAGCCAGGTATAATAGGAGAACAAAATATCCCCTACACTCATAAAGACGTACCCCGCTACTATATATTTCCAGGGCTTGGAAAAAACACCTTTTCCCAATAAGGCCGTAAAATGCATCAGGATGAAAATCAGGAATATAAGGACCAGATCTCCTATGGGATAAGCTATATTTAAGAATTTCTCAAGAGATGATACCTCCTGGCTTTTAATCACCGGGATGAATAATTCAAGAGTAACAAGGCAGAAGATTATACCCGTTAGCACGGCGATACTTGTAAATTCCTTCCAGGAGCCGAGCGCGAATCCTGCTCTTCTAAAACCAATAATCAGATATGCTATTCCTCCGTAAAGGAAAAGATAGCCGGATAGCCAGAAACCATCAGCAAGAGAAGGAAAAGGATCTTCTAATCCAGCTATTACTTCATAATAGCCATAAGTAGTCTCGCCCAGGAAATGAAGAAGAGTGCCTATAAATAACATTAGCCATGCGGCTTTGGTTTCATCAAGGGACTTTAGTGAAGCGAATACTAAGTATAAAGTAATAACCGCGATAAAAGAGCAGATAACCGGGAAAACGTTTGACAGGATAAGTAACAGTTCATGACTTACAGGTTTAAATGTATAAACCCATATATTAACAAACAGTATCGCTATTGTTAAACCCCATATAAAACCGATTTTTTTTATCATTTCTTATTCCCCTTTAACGAAGACTTTTTATCGCTTCAGCCGTTTTCCTGGCCTTCTCAGAACCTACAAAAATAATCAGGGCTTTTTCAATACGTTCAGCTAATTTAGGAAGGTCTTCAGGTTTCAATTCATCAGCAATAGTTCCAATTTTTTTGCATTGTATCATAACCGTGGAATGGGCCATCATTTCTCCTAATAAAGGACTTAAAAACGACTCAATCTTTACTGCCAGAGGATTAGCCACTTTTTCCCCCTTTGTGCTTTTTTATCTTTTCTAAGGCTGCTTTTATGCTTTTTAATCTTTTCTTAGAAACCCGTTCTGTAATAAGAATCCCGTCCAGATGGTCAATCTCATGCTGTAATGCCCGGGCAAAAAGTCCTGTAGCTTCTATTTGCATATAGACCCCTTCTTTGTTAAGTCCTTCAACAACAATATCCTGAGCCCTTTTTACGTCTAAATAAATTCCCGGGATACTCAGACATCCCTCTTCTCCTATTTGTTTACCTGATTTAGAAAGTATCTTAGGATTGATTAAGGCAGTTAAACCTCCTCCTACATCTACAATGATTATTCTCATAAGCATACCCACCTGCGGAGCAGACAGTCCTACCCCGTTGTGCTCATACATTGTTTTAATCATATCGTCTATAAGGGATTGTATGGATTTATTTGCATCCGCTACCTTTTTTGACTTTTTCCACAGTAGAGGGTCACCGTAAATTCTTATTTCAAGACTCATAATATAATACACTCCTTGGTTGTTTTAGTTATTGTATCATTTTTTTTATTACTGTGTCAAAAATTAATTTATTACTTTCTTTTCTTTTATACTAAAAAGTAAAATGGCCATTCCTAAATTAATCAAAGCCACCAGTATTGCTGTATTCTGAATTCCCCATACAGGTATTAATAAAATACTTGCAATCAAAGACCCAAGACAAGCTCCTGCTAAGTCAAAGGCGTAAAGCATTCCTGCGGTTTGCCCGACTTCTTCCTGTTTTTTTAAGTGAATTTTGTTGGCTAACGGGAAAATAAGGCCGATGAAAACACCGTCTATTATAGTAAGTAACGGAAATAATATCTGAATACTAAAGACGGCGAATTTGCCTCTGGCAAATAAAGAGAGACTTATAAGTATGACAGGAATTAATAAAGCATATAATGCAATAAAAGATTGTATTAAAG
>DAOVJB010000175.1 GCA_030673425.1 Elusimicrobiota bacterium
ATTTAGGAAGAGATAAGGATTTTCTTTACCGTTGCACAGCTTGGTATGAACAGTTTTTTATTAACCCTTATGGTCGGCTTAAGTTCTGTGCGTTTTCCGATAAATTCAGTGTGGATTTAAAAAATGAGTCTTTTAAGGAGGGTTTCTACAGTGTATTCCCTCGGCTTTTAAAAGAAAGATTCAAAACCAATAGCAAATGTAAGGACTGCCCTTTAAGGCCAATTTGTTATCACTGTCCGGCAAGAGCCTATTTAGAGACTGGAGATGAAGAGGCGCCGGTTCCTTATTTTTGCGAGTTAGCAAGGGCAACAGTAGAGCAGATGGGGGTTGAATAGTGAAAACCCAACCCTACGATACTTTCTGGCAGCAACTGCATAATACAGCGCGTGAAAAAGGCATTCTTTTGCGCGTAATGTTTGAGCTGACCTACCAGTGCAATTTTTATTGTAAGCATTGTTATGTGCCCTCAAGTTACCGAAAGAAAAAAGGAGAACTCAAGACGAAAGAAGTTTTTTCTATTTTAGACCAGCTTGCTGATATCGGCTGTTTTTATTTAGGTTTTACCGGCGGTGAGCCGTTTTTAAGGGAAGACATAATGCAGATATTCCGGTATGCCAAGAAAAAAGGTTTTGAGATTATTATTTATACCAATGGCTCGTTAATAGATGAAAAGACAGCCGATGAATTAGCTGCTTTAAGGCCAAATAAGATAGATATTACTATTCCGGCGATGAGTAAAGAGGCTTTTGAGAAAATTACCAAGGTGCCTGGTTCGCACAAAAGGATTTTTAGGACTATTGATTTATTATCTAAAAACAACATTAATCTAGGATTCAAGACTTGTGTTTTAAAAGAGAATGAGTCTGAGATAAAAGAAATACAGGATTTTGCCGCTTCCTTAGGCGCTTTGCATCGCTTAGATGATATGCTTTCACCAAGATTAGACGGGTCAAATGAGCCGTATGAATATCGGGGGACTTTGAAAGAAAATTCAGTTGCACGTAGCACGTCACGCGTATCACGTAACAGGTCTCAACTGAAACCTGAAACCTGTTATCTGCTACCTGATACCTGTTACAAAAATTCCCCAACACCGAACATCGAAAACCTCTTTAAGTGTGGAGTAGGCGAGACTCAGGCAGTGATTACACCGTTCGGGGAACTCAAGATGTGTTTGATGATAGATTATCCGAAGTATAAAATACTAACAGAGAACAGAGAACAGAAGACAGATAACAGAAGTCAGAAGCTAAGGTTAAGAGACGCTTGGGAAAGATTAAAAAATTTAGTGAAGAATATAATACCTGATGAAAATTATCAGTGTGATAGGTGTGAATTAGAGCCTTACTGCAAATGGTGTCCGGCAAAGGCCTGGTTTTATAACAGAAGTTTTACTTCTTGTGAACCTGAAACCCGGCACTGGGCTGAAAGGAGAAGACAAGAGGCAGAGAGAATAATATGTCGTAACTATCAGGTTACACCTGACCTGTAACAACTAAGACAGTATCTGGTTATATGCTTTACGCTATATGCTGTATTTTAAAGCTTGAAGCGTGAGATATGCAACCTAAACAAAAAGAGAGTTGCCTATAATGTATCTATCTCGTTCAGAGCTACAGCAGTTGGATTTACTTAAGAAAAAGGATCCTGCTGAAAGGTTTCTCTTAATGGTTCAATTGATTGGCGGCCAGATTGAAGCTATGAAAGCAGGCATAAGATACAAGAATCTTAGTATTAATAGTGAGGAGCTAAACCAATGTCTGAAAACCAGAATGAGAAAAATATATTCCTGGAAACATTAGAGTGGATTTGTAATAAATTGGAATCCGCGAATATCCCTTATATGATTACTGGTGGTTCTGCGATTGGTTTTTGGGGACATATCAGGACTACTATGGATATTGATATTTTAATTCAAATCAGCGGTGAACAAATTGATTATTTTTTAGAAAGCATTCGAGATGAAGCTTATGTAGATATTGAAGAAGCTAAAAGAGCGGTTTTAGGCAAAGGCATGTTTAATGTAATACTCAATAAGACTTGTTTTAAGATTGACATAATAACGTTAAATGAGAAAGATGCTTATGAAATACAAAAGTTCAAAAACAAAGTTAAGATTGACTTTCAAAACAAGGAAATATTCGTTATAAGCCCTGAAGACCTGATTATCTCAAAACTTCTCTGGAGTAAATCTGCCGGTGGCTCAGAGAGGCAGCTTAAAGACTGTGAGAGCATTTATAGATTGAATTGCGAAAGTCTCGATTTTGACTATATTACCAGATGGGTTGAGGCATTAAATATAGGGGAAGAATTTAATAAATTAGCGTTAGAAAAAAATGGCTAAATATACGACTAAACTAAGAATTGCTGATATAATTATTCAGATGCAGAGTAAATTTGCCTTTGAACAACTTACTGAGGAAGAGAAAAAACTTCAGATTACCGAACGGTTTGATAATTTTTCTTATTCTGGAAAAAAGAAGCCCGATATTCTAATAAATGTAGAAATAGTAGATAAATTGCCCCAAGTCCGCAATACAAAGCCCGTATTTATTACCTACCATTTTCAGGATGGAAGCGAGAACTGGCCTTTACTTAAAAAAGATAATAGCTATGTTTACAAAAGTCCGCTTGAGGATAAAAGACAAACAATGCTGGTAAATAAGACTTTTAACAGAGTAAAGGCTTATCTTTTGCCTAAAAACAGAAAACAGAAAACAGAATACAGGGGACAGAAAGTAAAGGACAGAAAACAGGAAGAGAAAGAATTTGTCTGGAACACTACTGATATCATCTATGATTTCCTGCAGGTGTTATTGATAAATTATTTTGCCCAGAGAAACCAGGGTATTTTTACCCATTCTATCGGCGTAAAAGACTTAGACAACAAAGGCATTCTTTTTGCCGGTAAATCTGGAGCTGGCAAAAGCACTACTGCCCGGCTCTGGTGTAAGCATTCAAA
>DAOVJB010000048.1 GCA_030673425.1 Elusimicrobiota bacterium
GAAATTAGACCTTTCGGGTCTAGTTGTCATAGAAAACTCAGAAACAATAGCACCGTTTTGAGCAATCTCCTCTGCTAAGACTCTATTTTCAGGAGGATATATAAAACCCAAACCGCTACCCAGAACAGCTATTGTCCTCCCGCCCCTGGCTAATGTTCCCTTATGGGCATAAGTATCTATACCTCTTGCTAATCCACTCACGATGGTTATATTATTCTTAGCTAATTCTCCTGTTAATTTATCTGTTATTGCTTTTCCATAATCTGTAGCTTTGCGTGAACCTACGATAGCAACAGAAACATTATCTTCAGGAATAAGATTCCCTTTTACATATAAAAATGGAGGGGGATTGAACGTAAATTTAAGATTTAAGGGGTATTCCTTATCGTAAATGGTTATAATTTTTACATTATGCTTTTTTATCAGATCTAATTCTTTGGTTATATCAGGATTTTTATCACATTGAATAATATCACGAGCAAGAATTCTATCTATCCCCTCCACCTTTAAGAGTTCATCCAAACGAGCATTTAAGATTTCATCAGGGGATCCGAATCGATTAATTAAATTTCTATGTTTAGCAGGCCCCAAAGCAGGTATTAAATTCAAGGCTATCCAGCTTTTGTTTTTTTCTATCACTTAGAGTTCCCTTTTTCCTTCTAAAAAAGTTCTCGATAATTATAATCAAGGCATTATACACTATTAGAAAGTTATTGTCAATAAAAAACAGACAGCTTCGAAAAACTGTCATTTGGTATATTTTGGAAAACCTTACTATATATATAAAGATAATTATTGCTAGAGCTATTGAGCCTATAATGGTTCTAAATCCACGTTTTCCATCAATCTCCTGTGAGCTCCCTTAGCTGCATCAGTCTCAGGATAACGATTGATAACCTCTCTATAAATAGATTCGGCTTTAGAAATCTCCCCTTGCCTCTCATAACAGCGTCCCAGCATATATTGAACATCACCTCTTAAGTCGAATTTTTTATTCTTATAAAACGTTAAAAGCCATTCGTAGACTTCTGTGGCTTTGTCATACTTACGCATGAAGTAGTAAAAATTCCCTATCGTAAATTCCACCTTGGGTGCCCAATCGCTGTCTTGATGCTCATAAGCGTAATCGTCAATTCTATTAAGAATTCTTTCATAATAGATACCTATTATAATTGTAAAAATTATAAAAATAACACATATAATCAATAACTTTTTAAACATAATAAATCCGCTTTATAGGGATAAAATCACTGTTAACCTATTAAAGTATAGACTAAAATAGTTTTATATCTATATTTTCTATTCTCTTTTGAGCTTTCTTAACCAGCTCGCTTTTAGGATATTCGTCAATAAGCTTTTTATAAGCGGCCTTAGCCTTATCAGATTCTTTCTTGCCTTCATAACAATTCCCTAACATATACTGGGCATTATCGGTAAATTCAGAATCCTTATAGTAGAATAAAATCCAATCATATACCTCTATAGCTTTATCATACTTATGTATGTAGTAGTAAAAGTTTCCTATCGTATATTCCACCTTGGGTGCCCAGGCACTATCCTTATGGTTATCAGCATAAATCTCTATCTGGTCAATAATTTTTTCATGATAGATAACAATAAACATAAAAATAAGAAATAAAATTAACGACTTCTTAAACATAAACAAATCCCTCTTATAGTAGGGGTCGTTATCCCATTGCAATAAGTATATAAATTCTGGCCCTGTTTTTAATGAAGAGTTGTGTTTTCTTTATTTTCTTCCTGTAATAATTTTATATAGGGATACAATTCCTGTAATTTTGTATATGCCTCATCTAAAGCAACATAAAGATCTTCTGATTCTAATCTGCTTTTTTCTAATTCTTTGGCCTTCTTCTGAAGTTTGAGTTCTAAATTCCTGATTTTCTTGACGAAGTTTCCTTGTCTCATGTAATTTTTATCAACACTCCTTTCCCTGTTTAAGTTAGACTCACTTCGTTCGCTAACTTCCATAGCTTTCAATTAACGCTCTAAGCTATCAGATTTATCCTTGTATCTTCATTATAGATGATATATCTTATATAACTATTTTGTCAAGTATTTTTAGTATCAAAACATAAAACTTATCCCTGAAGAATAATAGTTAAATTCATCCTTGTTTTCATCTACATAAAGGGTATAACCTGAATTTAACTGCCAGCTCTCACTTAAAAAGCATTCTGCTTCCAGTGAATAGTAAAAAACCATTGAATTATCTATATAATTTATCAATCTGTTATAATCAAAACCCAAACAGAAGTAATCAGAAAAATATTGAGTCAAGTTTATACTATAACTACTCGCGGGAAAACTGGATATTGAAAATAAAACCCCTGGAAGTTTTGTATTAAAAATTCCTCCTAAAGCAAGAATAAAATCTAAATATCTTTGAAATTGAGGGTTTTTTATGTCTTTATCATAGCTAAATGAGCTGTAATTAAGACTCAAAACTGTGTCTCTATAGAAAGTCTCTATTAATCCAAATGTCCAGCTATTCTGCTCTAATGTCCAGGTTGTATCTATATGTATTCTTTTCCGCCATACTGTAGTCGTGTCAATATATACATTTGCCGAGTGATTCGTCTGAGAGAAGTCTATAAATATCATGGTATCAAAATCATCATCATTGATCCCACCCTTGCTTTCACTAAAGGATAGATTAGCCCCGATAGTATCATATTTATAACCAGCAATATCAGGACTAAAACTATATTGCATGCCGCTTGAGAAACTATCTGTAAAATTATATCCCAGGTTAAATAAATATGCTTTCTGGGTATCTTCGCTATTATCATCTTTTGAAAAGGAATACCCGATTGATGAATATAATCCATTATCAAAGTCAATGGATAAATCCAGACTATTTTCTAAATAGTCATCAGGACCAAAGGTCAGCCTATCCCCAAGCATCCCCCCAGCATAGCAGGTGCCAGAAACCGGACTATGAATAATAGATAGCTGATAAAATAGGAACAAGAAAGATATTGTAAAAAATAAAATTATTAACTGCTTTTTAATAAAATTACCCATTCTTCCCCTTTAAGCATAATGAGGGGATATTCCCCTCATTATACTTACTATATATTTTAGCTATTAGAAATTAACCCTGTTATAATTGTTTTTTCTATTTACCTTCTTCTTTTTTGCTTTAGCTTCTTCTTCCTATGTTTCTTAATTATTTCTTCCCTTTTTTTGGGTGGTAAGCGCCTGAATTTTTTCAGTTTCCTTCTCAACTCCTTCTTCTGTTCAGGAGACAGTTTTTTCCATTTCCTTAGTTTATTTCTTATCTCTCTTCTTTCCTCAAAGGATAACTTATTCCACTTGTTGTAATTTGTTAAAATCGCCTTACGTTCATGAGGAGGTAGTTTCCTAAATTCAGCAAAATTCATTCTGAGTCTTTGTTTTTCTTCTTTAGACAGCATCTTATATTCTCTTAATTTCTCCTTGACTGCTTTTTTCTGCTCGGGACTAAGTTTTCCCCATGCATGATATTTTTCTTTGATAACCTTTTTCTGTTTATCTGTTAATTTCTCCCATTTCTTCAGATTCTTTTTGAACTTTAGTTCCTGCTCTTCTGTTACATCAGGACTCTTCCTGGCATCTTCAGCCCATGCAAAACTCACAAATAACCCCGCACAGAATGTCATTATCAGCAGAAATTTAATTAATCTTTTCATTTTCCCTCACCTCTTCTTATACATAATAGACGCATCTATTCCCATAAAGGTTACTCGCTGGTTGTATCAATAAACACTTCGTAATTATCAAATAGATCCCATTCTACCAACATATCGAATATTTCCAATAAATCGTAATTATTTATTATCTCTATTTCCTGGTCGTCTAATTCCTTTTTTTTATCCGAAGCCACTGAAATCTCGGCATTTGCACCTGATGAGGTAAAAAATATCAGGCATAAAAATAAAAAATAAACATTAAGTTTTCTGTTCATTAGATATATCAGTCTCCTGTAAGAGTTCTAAATTTTCCAGCAAATCAAGATTCTGGATGAGATCAAAGTCCATGAATAAGTCTATATTCTGTGCCAATTGCATCTGCTCATATGTTTTATTCTTATTGACTAAATAAAGACTGCTTGAGGCTACTAGAATAATCACCAATAATGAAGTAGCTAAAATCGGGGCTAACTTAGGTTCAATAAAGACATTCTTATAGAACCTGGCTAAAGGAGAGCTTTCATCAATCTTCTGATAAACGTTATCCAGATAAGAATCCCATAATTCCTCTCCGGGTTCAATATCTCTTCTTTGATCAACCAATCTTAAAGTTTCCTCTATTTCTTTTAGCATATCACGGCAGGTTTGACATTGTTTAAGATGAGTATCAACCACAGCTGATTTTTCACTATCTAATTCTTTATAATAGTAAAGGATTAATTCATTTTGGATTTCGTCGCATTTCATTTCAACCCACCTCCTGTTTATAATCCGCTAAGTATGTCCTAAGATTTTTTATCGCTTTAAATAAACTTGCTTTTATTCCTCCTTCAGTAGCATCTAAAATATCAGCAACTTCTGAAATTTTTAATCCTTGAAAATGCTTTAAGACAAATATCTCTTTTTGTTTCTTAGGCAAACTTTTAACGGCATTCTCAATCGCCGTATTCAATTCTTTATTAATTGCTGCTTTTACTGGACTACTTTGCCAGGATGTATCTTCTATGCTGGTATCCAATGTTTTCTCGGGTTCGTCTGTCATTTCATCTTTTTGCCGGAAATGAAAGCTGAACTTAGCAACCAAATACCTGTGTCTTAAATGACTCCGGCATAGATTAATAATAATCCTGTAAAACCATGTCTTAAAGCTGGCCTTTCCCTTGAATTTATAAATATTCTTATACACCCTTACAAAAGCCTCCTGGGATATATCCTCCGCATCGCTCTGGTTGCTGATCATACTATAGGCAAAATAATATGCCTGTTTTTTATATTTGTTAACCAGCTCATCAAAAGCATCTATATCCCCATCCTTGCACCTTTCTACTAAGGAGTTATCACTATATTCAGTTGTGGATTTCAAATCTTCTGCCACTTAATATCTCCATACATTATAGACGCTTTAAAATAAAAAAAGTTTACCCCGTTAAATATCTATATTACATCTCTTATATATTCGGTTTTATTGCTCCTGATAGACGGGAAGGGTGAAATAAAAAGTGCTTCCCTCTCCTAATTTACTTTCCACCCAGACACTACCGCCGTGAAGTTCTACCACCCGCTTCACAAGAGCTAACCCTAAGCCAGCACCTTCAATCTGTCCGCTAAATCCCTCCTCAACCTGATAGAACCTTTGAAATATTTTGTCAAATTCCTCTCCAGGTATACCCGGACCATTGTCTTGTATCTTTATCCTGATGAATTTATTATCTATTGAAATAGCTTCAATTTTTACTTCTTTGGTTTCTTTATTGTTAAATTTTACAGCATTTTCAAGTAGATTTACAACACTTTCTTTAATTCTATCCCCATCCACATAAATCCTGGACAGTTTCATTAATGAATTATCAATAAATATCTGAGCTTTGTTTTTCTCAATTAATGGTTTTAAGTTAGACAGTACTGATTGAATTAACATATTCAAATCTACAGAACTGCGTTTCAATTCTATGGTTTCTGATTCCAAAGTAGTAAAAGAAATCAATTCATTTATAAGTCCAGAAAGAATCTGACTTCTTTCACTGATATTTTGCACAATTTCTTTTTGAGAATCATTCAATTCTTTTTGCATAAGCAACAACTCCGTATATCCAATAATCGGAGTAAGCGGAGTTCTAAGTTTATGTGATACTAACGCCAGGAAATTTTTCTTTAACGCCTCTTCGGTCCGCTCAACAGTAACATCACGCAAAATCATAATATAGCCTAAGGTATTTCCTTTATCATCAACAATTTTATTTACTTTGTTAGAAATAAAGAAAGATTGCCCTTTACCTCTGGACATCTCGCAAATGAAACTTCTCTTTTCACTTTTTTGAAATTCTTCAAGAGACGGCGATATGTTAAAATTTCCTATTACTTCAGTAAAATTCCTGTTCGAAAAATCGACAGGTGTTAAATTGAGAAGGTTACAGGAAGCTTCATTAAACATCATTATTCTTAGTTTAATATCTGTAAGTATCGCTCCATCACTCATATTATTAAAAACTGTTATCATTTTTTCTTTTTCTTGACTTAAATCACTAAATAACTGTGCATTCTTAATCGCAACAGCCGCATCATTAGCCAAAGTAGAAAGTATATCTAAATCCTCTTGTGTATACATATCTCCTGAAAGTTTATCACCTAAAATAAACAATCCCAGCAAACCGCTTTTATAAAAACTGGGGATGACTACACTTGCTCCTAATGTCTCTAAATCAAGCTTTATATTATTTAATTCGTATTGTAAATCCTTATAACTTCTAAATAGAGCTTCATTTTCTAACCAATGGTCTAATTCTTCCTTAACTAAGACACTCACCTCTTTTTTCTTTAATAATTTTCTTTTAACTAATACATCCTTTGTTGTTATAAACCACTTTATTAATGAACTATCCTTTCCCAATTTTATGTCTTTTATTTTGGTCTCTCCGTAAAAACCCTTAATTGCATAATGTTTAACAATATCATCCCATACTAAAATAAAAGTATGCTGAACTCTTATCTTTTTATTGAGAAAACGAGCAATTACTGACAACAACCTATCAGGATCGGTAATATCTATCATACCTTTACTGGCTTCCTTCAATGTTTTTTGATAATCATATTTTTTTTGAAAAAGCCAGCGGTCAGTAACTTTTACTAACAAACGATAAAGAGGAAAAGCAGTAATCAATATAACTAAAAAAATCAAACCTATTATTATCCACCAAACACCGCTAAAAGTATGTCTTAAAAATTCCTGCCATAAAAACATCGGCAGATACATAACCGCTACCACCCCACCAAAAAGAATTCCGAAAATAAATGTCCTCTTGATGATAACACTAATATCCATCAACCGATAGCGGACAATGGCATAGGCAACAGTCAAAACATACATTGGAACCAGGTATGTTCCAAAAGGATAAATCTTTAAACCAAAAACTAGGAAAAAAGTGGTTGAACCTCCTGCAAAACCTGGAATTACTCCTAAAAGTAAGTATTTAATTTGATTCCGTCTATATGAAAGAGAATTCTTTAGTTCCTTAAATAATATAACTGTTCCATATATTGTTAAATAAGCAAATATTAATGGAAATAAATAATATAAAAAACCCGGAATAGGGTAATACTTAAAGCTAAATTTAGGGATTACATCCGCAACAAAGCTATGTGGAGAAATTAATACTAATAGGAAATAAACCAATATAGCTAAATAATAGTAAAGTAATTCTTTTCTTTTAACTTTAAGTTTATTTGCAAAGGAGAGAACAAAGTGGAAGAAAAAAACAGGAGTGAATATAGCGGATAAATTAAGAAAACGCCCCCAGAATAAAGCTATATTTTTATAATCAGTACTAAATGCTCTGAATAATCCCAAACCCCACAGAGCTACAGATAAGCTGAACAAGCTCCATGCAACTCTTGTATGCCCTTTTGGGGCCTTTAAATATACAAGAATAGCAGAGATTAAACTACTAATAAATATTAATATACCAGAAATCGCTAAATGATTCATAATTGAGCTATAACTTTCTAATGGTTAAAAACAAATAATTACTGCTTTCGGAAAGCTCCTCAAATTTTATATCCCAAACATCTTTCATACCATCTATCCAACCTAACATTTCCTGTTTAGTTCGATAAATCATATTCCATCCACCAACTAATTCGTAATATGCCCTGTGACTACTATTTTCTAAATTTATATTACAAATAACTAATACCCCACCCTTATGCAAAAGTTGGTATAATTCTTTAGCCAATCTTGAAGCCATTTTGTCAGTTAAATAATCAAATATACCCGAAGCATATATTAAATCTTTACCTTTAATCTCTTCTTTTAA
>DAOVJB010000085.1 GCA_030673425.1 Elusimicrobiota bacterium
TGGTTTCATGCGGGAACCAGTGGTTGCTGGACTTCTCCCACGATCGGATATTTTATTGGATTTATTATAGCGCCTTTCGTCATTGGTAAATTCACGGATAAATATATAAGTGCCCGCACTTTTATATCCCAGGTGAAATTCATGATGATGGGGGTTGGGATTATATATCTATTCGGAGCACTGGGTTTGATGATTACTATAAAAGCCAGCTTTACAGAAGCAATCCTAAAAGGAATACTTCCTTTTATAGTATTTGACATCATAAAGGCAGGTCTGGTGGGCGGATTTAGTTCTTTAATACTGCCAAAGGCTTCCTATAACGGTGAAGTGGATAAATTAAAATATGCTAAAGGTAAATAATGAGTAAAAAGGAAAAAGAAGAATTTAGTATTGAGATTTTAAGACATTCATGTAGTCACATTATGGCTCATGCAGTGAAGGAACTATTCGGTGATGTTAAACTTGGAATAGGACCTGCTATAGAAAACGGGTTCTATTATGATTTCCACAAGAAGGAACCATTTACTCCTGAGGATTTAGATAAGATTGCTAAAAAGATGAAACATATTATTAAATCCAATCTTCCTTTTGAAAGAATAGAGATGGATAAAAAAGAGGCTATTAAGTCTCTTGAAGATAATAATGAGTCATATAAAGTTGAATTGTTAAAAGAGATCCCTGATGAGAAAGTCAGTTTTTATAAAGAAGGGGATTTTATTGATTTATGCCGCGGTCCGCATATCACATCAACAGGCCAGGTGAAATATTTCAAGTTGCTAAGTATAGCAGGCGCTTACTGGCGCGGTGATGAGAAACGTCCGATGCTTCAGAGAATATACGGCACGGCTTTTGGAAGCAAGGAAGAGCTGGATAACTATTTATATATTTTAGAAGAGTCAAAAAAGAGGGATCACAGGAAACTCGGTAAGGAACTCGACTTATTCAGCATACATAATGAAGCCGGAGCAGGGCTTGTTTTCTGGCATCCAAAGGGTTCTGTTATAAGGAATGTAATAGAAGATTTTTATAAATATGAACACGCCAAGAGAGGATACCAGTTTGTCAACATCCCTCATGTTTTGAGGCTCGACCTTTGGAAAACATCAGGCCATTGGGATTTTTATCGCGAATATATCTATTCGCCTATGGATATAGACGGACAGGAATATATTATAAAACCTATGAACTGTCCTGGACATATCCTGATGTATAATAACAAGAAACACAGCTATCCTGAACTGCCCATAAGATGGGCTGAGTTCGGAACAGTATATCGTTACGAGAAAAGCGGGGTGCTTCACGGACTGATGAGGGTACGTGGGTTTACGCAGGATGATGCCCATATCTTCTGCCGTCCAGAGGAGCTGGAAGATGAATTGACTGCGTTAATCGAGATGGTTTTGTTCATATTAAGGACTTTTGGCTTTGGCGATTTTGATGTTTATCTGAGTACGCGTCCTGAAAAATATGTAGGGAGTTTACAAAACTGGAAGAAGGCCGAGGATGCCTTAAAGAAAGCATTGGAAAAATCGAAGCTTGCATATAAGATTGATCCTGGCGAAGGTGTTTTCTACGGTCCTAAAGTGGATATTAAAATAAAAGATTGCCTGGGACGAGCCTGGCAGTGTTCGACCATCCAGGTCGATTTCAATCTTCCCGAAAGGTTTAATGTAACATATATAGGAGAGGATAACGCTGAGCACGAGGTGATAATGATTCATCGTGCTTTAATGGGTTCCCTGGAGCGATTTTTCGGGGTATTGATAGAGCATTACGGAGGAGCTTTCCCTGTCTGGCTTGCACCTGTTCAGGCCAAGGTAATGACTATTACTGATAAACAAAAATCTTATGCCCAGAGCGTGAAGAAAAAACTGTTTGATGCCGACATAAGGGTAGAAGAAGATTTCCGTAATGAAAAGATAGGTCTTAAGATCAGAGAAGCCCAGTTACAGAAAATTCCTTACATGCTTGTTATCGGTGGACGTGAAGCGGAAAATAAAACGGTAGCCGTACGTAAAAGAAGTGGTGAAGATATGGGAGCTATCAGCATTGATGATTTCATAGGCACTATATTGCAGGAAATAGATAAAAAGACTTGACAAAAAGGTAATATATGTTGTATATATTGTGAAACAAATAAGTATCCGCCTGAGGCGGATCACCTTAAGCCTTTGAATTGAGCGAAGAGGTTATCCAGATTAAGACTAGAAGGTGGATAGCTCGAAGGCTATCCTTTCTTTTTGTATATTAAATGATATTAGTTATAAAGGAGGCGATATTTATTAGTAATAGAAATGAACCAAGAATAAATGAAAGAATAAGAGCTCAGAAGGTCAGACTTATTGATGAGGATGGAGAGCAAAAAGGGATAGTGTCCTTACAAGAAGCCTTGGATTATGCGCAGAAAGCAGATTTGGACCTGGTTGAAATGGCACCTGATGCGAAACCTCCTGTATGTAAAATCATAGACTACAATAAGTTCAAGTATCAGCAGGAGAAAAAAACACGCCAGTCCAAAAAGGCTCACAAGAATGTTCACGTTAAAGAGATTAAGATACGACCTAAGATCGGAGAACATGACCTGAGAGTAAAAATTAATCACATAAGGGAGTTTTTAGAACACGGGGACAGGGTGAAGATTACGATGATATTCAGGGGTAGAGAAAGAGCTCATACTGATTTAGGGAAACTGATTTTGGATAACATAAAAGAAGAATTCAAAGAACTCTCAACGATAGAGCAGCTTGCAAGAATGCAAGGCAGCAGTATGACAATGGTGCTTGTCCCTAAAAAGAACAAATAATTCCCAATAATAATATATCAGCTGTCAAATAAAGGGTTTGAAGCTTGAAAGGAGATTATTATGCCCAAAATGAAGACCCATAGCGGTGCTAAGAAAAGATTTAGTGTTACATCAAGTGGAAAGATAAAAAGAAAAAAAGCTTTTGCCAGGCATATTTTAAGCAAGAAAAAGGCCGGGCGTCTGAGAAAATTACGCAAATCAGGAACACTTAACCTTACGGATACAAAAACCATAAAAAAATTACTTCCCTATGCGTAAATATGATATTTAATGAAAAAAGGTATTAAAAAGGAGGAAAAATGGCAAGGGTAAAAGGTGGAGTGACTACCAGGAAATGGAAAAAGAAAATATTCAAGAAAGCCAAAGGCTACAGGATGGGTAAAAGTAAACTTTACCGCCATGCGGCTGAGCAGGTGGATAAAAGTCTTAATTATGCTTACCGTGACAGGAGGGTAAAGAAAAGGGATTTCAGGAAACTCTGGATCACGAGAATAAATGCCCAGGCCAGGATTCACGGGCTTTCCTACAGCAGGTTTATTAATGGGTTAAGAAGAGCAAATATTGAAATTGACAGGAAGATTTTAGCGGATTTGGCTGTAAATGATGTACAGGCTTTTTCGCAACTGGCTAGTATAGTCAAAGGTCAATAGTAAAAAAATGTTAAACACATTTGATAGCTCAATTAGACGAAAATTCAGATTCTCACCAGCCCAGGTGTTGGTGATAGGTTTTGCTTCTATAATCCTGGTTGGGACGATCTTATTAAGTCTGCCTGTTTCTGTTCCAGAGGGCAGGTCTCCCGAGATTATTGATTCTCTTTTTACTGCAACATCAGCAGTATGTGTTACCGGTCTTATTGTAGCAAATACAGGTGATGATTTTTCGCCGTTCGGTCAGATGGTTATTTTGATACTTCTACAAATCGGCGGTTTGGGCTATATGACCATGGCAACACTTACGGCTCTATTCGTGGGTAAACGAATTACTTTGCGTGACCGTGTCATTATGCAGGAGGCACTGAACCAGTTCAATTTACGCGGGCTGGTGCGTTTTACTTTATATATTGTTAAGGTGACACTTTTATTTGAAATAGTAGGGGCTATTATTTTATCGTTTTATTGGATGGGAAAATTCCCTGTGGTAAAGGCGATCTATTACGGGATATTTCATTCTGTTAGTGCTTTCTGTAACGCAGGTTTTAGTCTGTTTAGCACCAATTTAGGTGCTTTTACCACCGATCCTGTGGTGACTCTTGTAGTCAGTTCTCTTTTTATCATAGGTGGTATAGGCTATATCGTTATAAGCGATCTCTACATGTACCGTAAGACAAAACATCTGCTTATCCATACTAAATTTGCTCTGACTATAACAGGGATTTTAATTTTATTAGGTACCGTTCTGATTTTTGTTTTAGAGAGGAACAATCCCGCAACCTTAGGGAACCTGAGTTTACCTCATAAAATTTTAAGTTCTTATTTTCATTCGGTGACAGCCCGGACCGCCGGTTTTAACACGTTGAATATAGCCTCCTTTACCATTCCGGCTTTGTTCTTAGTTGTTATTTTCATGTTCGTCGGTGCGTCTCCGGGCGGAACAGGTGGAGGAATAAAGACCACGACTTTCGGTGTGGTTATAAGTGATATATGGGCAACTTTGCGCGGCAAGAGAGAGGTTAATATTTTCAAGAGAAGGCTGGGAAAGGATATAATAAGGAAATCTTTTACGGTTTTATTTTTAGGTATAGGTTTAATCGTACTTGTTACAATGCTTCTTTTGATCATAGAGAAGAAAGAATTAATAAGAATTCTTTTTGAGGTTGTTTCTGCTTTTGGTACGGTGGGATTATCCGCAGCCAAGGGTATTTCTTTGAGTTTATCGTCAACTTTTTCAGCAGCAGGCAAACTTCTTATCATTATTACCATGTTTGTCGGACGCTTAGGTCCTTTAACATTGGGTGTTGCTGTAATACAAGCAGAGGATAAGACCCGGTATAAATATGCAGAAGAAAGAGTACTTATAGGCTAAATTGAGGGAGGTTATATGCGTCAGTTCACTGTAATAGGAATAGGTCAGTTTGGATTTAGTGTGGCTAAGACGCTAGCTGAAAACAAGTGCCAGGTTCTTGCTATTGATACGGACGAGGTGCAGGTAGAATCAGTAAGTAATATAGTTACACATGCCGTACAGGCAGATGCTACGGATGAGAAGACGTTAAGGGCCTTAGAGATAGAACAGATGGATGTAGGTATTGTTTGCCTGGGACATGTTGAGGCCAGTATCCTGGTAAGCCTTCTGCTTAAAGAGATGGGTGTAAAGATGGTTGTAACGAAGGCTCTTACTCCGCTTCATGCCAAGGTATTGCGTAAAATAGGGGTTGACAGGATAATATTCCCTGAAAGAGATATGGGTTCAAGGGTAGCCGAAAGCCTGGTCTCACCTAATATCCTGGAACATATCGAGTTGTCTCCTAATCATAGTGTCGTTGAAATAGTAGCTCCTGTGGAATTCGCAGGCAAGACACTCAAGCAGGTCAATGTCAGAGCTAAATACGGGGTTAACGTGATTGCTATAAAGAGAAAACTTCCCTCTATTGATGAAGCGGGAGATACAGAAATACAAGAGGAAATTAATATCGCGCCCGAGGCCGATGATGAGATCAATGAAGGAGATGTTCTTTTAATAGTCGGTCTGGCAAAAGATATCGAAAAAATGAGGGAGCGTTAATTAAAAGTAGCTAATGTTATATTGCAAGGAGTTTTAGAATGACTGATAAGAACGGAAATGACAAAGAGAATAAAAAAGACGAATTTTCCAATATGGAAAATGAGCTGAAGGATAAAGAACTTGACCTTATAGAAATGGGAAAATTCTATTTTCTCAATCATAAGTATGCTGAGGCTATTGCTGAATTTCAAAAAGCATTAAAATTGAATTCTAAAAACCCCGATATTTATTATAACCTGGGATTGCTGTATGAAACAAAGAACATGAAGCCTGAAGCAAAACAAATGTATACAAAGGCTTTGGAACTAAATGAGAAACATAAGCTTGCCGGGGAGCATCTTGATAAACTGGTCGGGACATAA
>DAOVJB010000141.1 GCA_030673425.1 Elusimicrobiota bacterium
GCTAATATTATTCTGGCTGTCATATTTAGTCTCCTATTGAGAATATCATTAAGAATACGGAGTCCCGAACTAGTTCGGGACTCCGTATTCTTAATGATATTCTCAATAGGAGACTAAATATGACAGCCAGAATAATATTAGCCCCTGGCCCTGCTAAACTAACTTTAATCATATCTTTCTTAGGATTATGAAAATTAAGCGGATTTATAGGAACAGGTTTAGCCCAACCAAATAAAATCGGTGAACCGCTAACAATAAGAATAAGCGGCAAAAGAACTGTTCCTACAGGATCCACATGAGCAACCGGATTTAAGGTTAGTCTTCCCATATGCCTTGCTGTCGGGTCACCAGAACGTTCTGCCATCCATCCATGGGCAAACTCATGTACAACTACAGCAAAAAACAGAACAGGTAATGCAATAATCAGGCCTTGTAATTCCATTGTTTTCCTTTTCCCCTTAAAATCTTGATTTTATCCTCAATATTTTACACGTTTTTTAAGCGATTGTCAATTACAAATTTTAATTCTTCACCACGATTTTTAAGTTTCCCATTTAACTTTGCGTCTAATACACTTCTTAAAATTTTCTTGAAAGCAGGACCTTCTTTAAACCCGAGTCTTTTTAAGTCCTTTCCGTTTATTTCTGTTTTTACCTTGCTGAACCTGGTAAGGTAATCAGAAATTCTTTTTCTAATGAGTTTACTTTTAGTTTTGCTCATAACAAAAACTAAAATCTCAGGAGACAGATTGTCTAATCTGTGATAAATAGTACTGTTAGACACTTTCTCTCTTTTAGCTAAATCCTTTATGAGAAGAGTAGAGTTTTTTCTTGCCAATAACATATTTTCTATGTTTTTTCGGGTGAATTTAAGTCTCTCACCAAGGGATTTAAGTTCATTCATACTCAACGTTTCTGTTAAAACTAAAAAATAGATAAGCCACTTTTCCAGCTTCTCTTCCATTAAGTGTAAACCGAAAAGAAAAAGTGTATCATTTACATTGCCACATTGTTTCTTTAATCCGGGAGTTAATTTCAACCTGGGATGTATATACTTTAGTATCCCGAACTTTTCCATGCGTTGAATCGCTTTTACCGGTTCTTCCTCACTTAAAATAAGCATTAACTCATCACGTACCCTCTGGTTGGCTAACCTGTCAAAAAGGTCTAAACTTAAAGCATTCTTAATAAAGCCTTCAGTATCTGCATCCATCCTGAAGCCGTATCTTTGTTCAAAACGAATAGCCCTTATAATCCGCGTCGGGTCCTCTACGAAACTTAAGTTATACAACACCTTGATTGTCCCCTCGCGTAAATCTTTCTGCCCTCCAAAAAAATCGAAAAGCTCCCCGAAATTTGAGGGATTTAAGCTTATAGCCATGGCATTCACGGTAAAATCTCTGCGATATAAATCCTGTTTTATAGAGCTATACTCTACTTTTGGTAAAGCTGCCGGGAATTCATAGAATTCAACACGGGCAGTAGCAATATCTATCTTGAATCCATCCTTTAAGGTTATCACGGCTGTACCGAACTTTTTATGGATCTTTATGCTGCCTTTTAAGTGCTTGGCTAAAACACGCGCAAAAACAATACCATCGCCTTCAATAACAATATCTATATCCAGGTTCTCGACATCCAATAATAAATCCCTGACAAAGCCACCTACAATGAATGCTTTATAAGTTATCTCTTCCGCCACCTTACCAACTTCAACCAACAGTTTCCTGATGCCTCTCGAAAGTCTTTTATCAATTAATCTTTTAATATCCCTAATCTCTAAAGAATCCTGCCGGATATGGATATTGCTGATTTGGTTGTGTCCTCCGTCTTTATTGAGTAACTTTAACAGGTCTGTTCTGGTAACAACACCAATGAGTTTCTTCTTTTGTAAAACAGGAAGATGCCCGATATCATGCTCTAACATTATCTTCTGCAAGTCATATAAAGGAGCTTCCGGCTTAATAGTAATAACATTACGTCTCATATAACCACGTACTGGAAACTGGCCAAACCCATGATGCATCGCTTTGTCTACATCTTCCCTGGTAATAATACCTACTAGCTTATTCCTGCGGGTGATGGGTAGACAATTATGCCCGAAACGCAACATTATCTTATGGGTCCTGGAAATAGTGACTTTATCCTCAACAGTTTTAACCGGTGAGGACATTAAATCCCCGACTGTAATAGGCATTTTTATATTCTTAGCCAGGACCTTCTTAAGCTTACTAATCATTCTATTCAAGGTTGCTCCTTTAACCATCGCAGAAGCCGCTCTAGTATGTCCTCCTCCTCCAAATTCACGCAGGATACTTAAAACATCCACTTCCTTCAACTTACTACGCCCCACCAAGAGAACACGACCATCCATTTCAACTACAGTAAAAATAACGTTCAGATTTTCCATATCTCTTAATTTATGAGTAAGCAAAGCCAGGTCATGAATATATTTATTTAACTTTACTCCGGCAATATTGACTATAACATTATTAATCACGAAATTTTTATTAGCATGTATCAGTTCTTCAACTAATTTTATTTGTTCAGAGGTTAACTGACGGTTGATAAAGTCTGAAACTAAATTTAAGTTTGCACCGCAAGAAAGCAGGAAACTGACCGCATTAATGTCACTAATAGAAGTGGAACTAAATGTTAATGATCCCGTATCTTCATATATTCCTAACATCAAGAGTGTAGACTCTATAGGGCTAAGCTTGATTCGCTTCTTTTTTAATATTTCCACTAAAATAGTTACTGTTGCCCCCACTTCCTTAAAAACTTCTTTGTCAGCCTTGATATCAGAAGGTTCCTGTGGATGATGATCATATGTATGTATAATTAAACCGGGTTTCCCTATTAACTTACCTAGCTTGCCTATACGCCCACGATTTCTTGTATCTACAACAATGAGTCTTGTAACCTTAGTTAAATTAATATCTTTTTCTCTATCTATCTTGACTATATGGCGATTGAGAGTTAAAAATTCTCTTACAGTCTTTTCAGGAAAACCGGGAAGAACCACAATCGCTTCAGGATAGAGCTTTTTTGCTGCTAACAGACAAGCCAACGCATCAAAGTCAGCATTTATATGAGTGGTAATAAGATCCATAAAACCTCTCAGTCTCTTACCCATGCGGATGATATTTCTTATGTATATCTTTTAGCCTCTGGCGGTTTATATGGGTGTAAATCTGTGTGGTGGAGATGTCTGAATGCCCGAGCATCTCCTGCACCGAACGCAGGTCAGCCCCATGTTCCAAGAGATGTGTGGCAAATGAATGTCTCAAGGTATGGGGTGTGATATTTTTCTCCACGCCCAGTTTTCTTGCATATTTTTTTATTATCTTCCAGAATCCAACACGGGTAAACTTTCTGTCTATACGGCTCAAGAACAAAAAATCCTCTTTAGACTTTTTACTGATTTTGGGCCTTATAAATTCTAAATACCTTTGGAGATATCCTATGGCTACCTTGCCCAGGGGAACAATCCGTTCTTTGGAACCTTTACCTACACAACGCACATACCCTAACTTTAAGTTTAAGTCACTAACCCTTAGATTAATCACCTCGGATATCCTCATCCCCGTAGCATAAATCAATTCTAATATAGCTTTATCGCGCGTACCACGAGGAGTGGATAAATCCGGTTCGCTAAGCAGAACCTCTACTTCCTTTATATTCAATACGGTAGGAAGCCTGAATCCTAACTTTGGAGATTCCAGGTTAACGGTAGGATCAAA
>DAOVJB010000195.1 GCA_030673425.1 Elusimicrobiota bacterium
ACGTTCCACTACCGTAATATCTTTTCTTATTAATTGCCTGATAAATTCATCTGCTACTGTCTCACCTGAACCCTTTTGTTCGTTATAATCAGTAAAGCCTAAAACCCCTACTCGTTTAATTTTGCTAAAATCATAATCTTCCTTTATAGCAACCCTGGATACACAACTATTAATGAAGAGCAGGAAGACAATAGCCAATATATATTTGATTTTTCTTGTTTTATTCATTTTCCAAATCCTTCAGTCTTTGTAGGTGTTTCTTGGCTGCTTTAATTAATTCTTTATCAGAATTTACCTTGATAAACTTCTTCCACTGAATTATTGCCTTTTTATGTTTACCCTGCTTTTCGTAAATCATCGCCAATACATAATAAGGAACTGAGGCTTTAGCATCTATTTTTATTGCTTTTTTCAGGGTTTTAATCGCTTCCTCATACATATCTTTATAAACGTAGACCGTGCCTAAAGTGCAAAGAGTATTTATATCTGTTTCATCCAATTCCAATGCTTTATTTAACTTTTGAATAGCATCATCATATTGTCCCTGATTAGCAAATTCTATGCCATCCCTAAGATAAGCGTCTATTTCATCACTAACCAAGGATTGCTTATCTTCCGCCCAATTTGATGCGGCTGTAAGAACTAAAATCAACAAGCATAAAATTATATATCTCAATAAGAATTTACTCATTTTGACTCTCCTGTTAAAGTATTATATCATTTTGATTTTATATACTTCTGTTCAATTTTCCTAATCTTATTTATTCTCCGTAAATGCCTGCCTCCGCTAAAAGGAGTGTTCAACCATACTTTTATCATCTGTTTAACTTCATCTAAATCAGTCATTTTCTGAGTTAAACATAAAATATTTGCTTTATTATGTTCAATGGCTGATTTAGCTGTCTGTTTATTCCAGCACAAGGCAGCTCTTATCTTAGGCACTTTATTTGCTGCTATAGCCATTCCAATGCCTGTGTTACAAATAAGAATCCCTCTATTAAAGGTACCATCGGATACTGCTTCTGCTACCTGTAAAGCAAAATCAGGATAATCACAAGAACCAGGAGAAAATGTTCCAAAATCAGTAACCTTATGTCCTGATTTTTTCAGGTATTCCTTAACAGTCTCCTTAAAAGCAAATCCAGCATGGTCACTTCCTACAGCAATATGCATATTAAATCCCCCGGAGAAAATAATAGTTTATATTATTTAATACTTAACGATTTTCGAAAATGATTCCGCGTCTAAACTTGCTCCGCCAACCAACCCTCCGTCTATATCTTCCTGACTCATTAACTGGCTAATATTTTCCGGTTTAACACTTCCGCCATATAAAATCCTTATCACATTAGAACTCCCTTCTCCGTACATCCTCTTTAAGAAGTCTCTAATAAACTTGTGAACCTCCTGTGCCTCCTCCGGAGTCGCTGTTTTACCTGTCCCAATAGCCCAGACAGGTTCATAAGCAATGATTAATTTAGGAATCAAAGCATCTTCTAGGCCTTTAAGACCGTCATGTACCTGTTTTTCAATTACCTTAAAAGTCAGATTTTGTTCCCTTTCCCGCAATGTTTCACCGACACATACAATAGGTAATAAACCACTATTAAAAGCAGCCTTTAGTTTTCTGTTGACCGTATCATCTGTTTCACCAAAATAGTGTCTTCTTTCAGAATGGCCGATTATAACATAATCACAGCCTATATCCTTTAACATGTCAGGAGAGATTTCACCTGTAAATGCACCTTTTTCTTCCCAGTAAACATCTTGTGCTCCTATTTTAATATTAGAATCTTTTATTATTTCTTTCACTTTGTTTAATACGGTATATGCAGGACACACAATAATTTCTCTATCTTTAACATCTTGTACCTTTATTTTCAATTCACTAATTAATTTTATAGCCTCGCCAACTTTCTTATACATTTTCCAGTTACCTGCTAAGATAGGTTTTCTCATTTATCCTCCTCATAAATTATAATAGCTTCCCCATAACTGCAAAACTGATTCCTGCTACATGTGAATTAATCCGCTTAAACTGGTCTATTAAATCAAGATGAATACTGGAAGTATCAATTGATTCCTTAAGGCCAGAGTGGAGTCGAGCAATATGTTTTCTCCTCAGGTCGCTCTCCAGACGCCCGATTTCCGGTTTTATGTCAGTTACTTTTTGAGCAAGCTCAATATCTGTCTTTGCCAAAGCAGATATACTCATACTTAAATTTTCCATCACCCGAGTGTGCATACTACAGATATCAGTCCATCCTTCTTCAGAAAAAGAAGAGCCTCCCTCAATCATCTTCTTTGCTAAAGGCATAATATTCTTATCTATTATGTCTCCTCTACTTTCAATATCATCAGTAATATATAAAAACTCAATTTCAGTCCTTGATTCTTCATCAGTAAGCGTCCCCTGCCCCAAAGTTGTAAGGTAACTAACTAAAGCAAGATGTAAAGTGTCTACATCATTATCCCTGACTTTTATTCTCTCCATGAGGCTCATATCACTATGAGCAAAAACAAGCAGGGATTCCTTAAGCATTTCAAGAACAATATCTGCTTCTCTTAAAAGTTCTCTTTTTGCCTGTTCCAAGGCCAAAACAGGAGTATCTAAAATACGAGGGTCCAGGTATTTAGGCCCAAATTTCTCTTCTTCTTTTTTTCTCGGAATTAA
>DAOVJB010000005.1 GCA_030673425.1 Elusimicrobiota bacterium
ATCCTTTTTATTATCATCTGCTCGCTCTTCTTATCTACATCCGTGACAATATTGGTGGCGCTACCGCCCTTAAAAGAAATCCTCTTTATCCTGCCCATACGCGAGGTAAGAAGTTTCCCGGCAGCTAATGCGGATTCAATCGCTACTTTCTTAAATCTCCTATTTATATCCATATTCCGTCCCTTGTGAGTTTATTTTTTATTTTATGTCAATATCTCCCATTATCTTCTTTGTTTCAGACGCCATTATCTCCCGGCCTTTTTTCAATGCCTCCTGTACTGCCGAGAGGACCGTTTTTTCCACGGTTTCCCGTCCCGCCTTAAAAAGAGCCTCATCAATCTTAATATCCAGGATATCCTGTTTGGCATTGGCGCTTACAAGGACACCTTTATTTTCAACATCAAACTTCTGACTGCTTAGGTTCTTTTCCATTTCCTTGGCCTTACTGCGTATTTGGTTGGCCTGTTTCATCATCTTAAATAAATCCATACGTTCCTCCTTTTTAACTTGAATTTACTTATTTAATATAGTACAATAATATCACAACAATCCCGTAATTAAAAGGAGATGAGAAAAATGGTCGTTCAATCGGTCTGGCTTTTTGTTTTCCTGTTAAATGCAATTATCATCTGGCTTACGGGCTTCTCGGGAAAATGCGCCCAGTACAGACCACTGGGAATAGTCATATGGACATTTATAATAATATATTTACCCTTTACAAGTCGAGTTCACGTCAGAAATATCCCTGCATGGCAGTTTATCGGTACAATCATTCTATTAACAGGCATAACACTTGCCACTGTTTCCTGGATTAGATTCCTCAAAGAAGGTGTTAAGCCATATACCTCCCAGCCTTCCCGACTTATAACCGAAGGTCCCTATAAAATAGTAAGGCATCCTCAATACCTGGCGCTCATTATTATTTTCATCGGGATATCTGTTGCCCGAGGGGCTATTATATCTATTTACCTGATCCCGTTCATAGTTATCTTTCACTGGGTAGAAGCCTTCTTAGAGGAAAAATTTGTCTTAGAAAAAGAATTCCCGCGCAAATATAAAAAGTACCGGCAAAATACGGGAATGCTCCTGCCTAAAATGAAATAATTACCCCAAATTTTTCAGCTCCTGTTTGTATATCTTTAATACTCTCTGTTTTATGCTGGACGGCAAATCACTGGCATAGACTGAAAGGAATTCCTTAATAAGCTCTTTTTTTCTTCTTTTCGCCTCAGGAAGATATTTCTTCTTAAAACTATCAATTAAATATCCTCTTACTCCTTTTTCATAAGCCATATAAAAAGCCAACAGTTGCTGGTCTCTTGCTTCAGGACTCCTTTCGTAGTGATCTATTTCCCTTCCACGAAACAGTACATATAATTTCTGGTGTTTTTCCTCAAGCAGGCTATCCTCAAAACCGGCATCCTTCGGGTCTATCCCGAAAGCATGCATGAAAAGAGAAATACGCGCACATTTTGAACAGGCATGACACCAGCGGTCCCTGTAACTCGCATCAAGAGAATCACAGGAAATTTCATATCTGCCCAAGTCTCTATAACGAGTATGAAGAATCCTGGTTATCGCTAAATTTGTCAATGGCTCTATCAGGCTTATAACCTTCGCCCCTCCTGATATCAGATTCACCATGGAACTCTGATGCGAAGTCCATTCAGGATACTGGTCAGGGGAAGGATATGTAATAAATCCATCTTTATTCTCAAAAGCAAAACTCATGTCTTTCTGATTGCCTAAAATAATATACTTTGCCTTGTAGTAATGAACAAAAGGCAAAAGTATAAAACAAAACCCTGTAACCATATGCATATAGCCAAGACACGTTTCCTTTGTGTTCCACGTTTGGAAATCATTGATTCTCTCTATACTATTGGTAACAAAATATAAAGGTATCCTGAACTCCCTGGAAATGCTACGGCAGTGTTTTATCTTTATCCTGTTCTCCTTGGGTGAAACCGTATCGTTAATATATACACAAACCGGTTTGAGTCCGATTTCCTTACAAACCCCGAGACTAAGCAGGCTGTCTTTCCCGCAGGATAAAGGCAGTATGGCCTTTTCCTTAAGCTTCATCTTGTAATCAGGGATTTTTATCTGGTTGTCCTTGAATTTATACTTTGTATTCAGGAATTTTTTGATAACACCATACGTGGAATCAGAATAATCATTTACAGCAGAGGGAATATTTTCTACTACCATATTGTCAAAGAAAGGCTTGAAATAAGGCATGGAAGTATTATATTCGATGGAATCAAAAGAAGAGACGAAGGGAATATTTACAGTAATCAGATACGTGAGGTTATCAAGTAAAATTTCTTTAAGCCTTAAAGGGAATTCGCTCCATATCTGTTTGGGATACCGGAGGTTATAATCTTTATTCTTAACACGAAGTTTTATTCCTGTTGAATTCAAGGAAGAGGTTATTTCAAGTGTTTTTTTACTCATCTATAATTATTCCGTTATTTATTCTCTCTTTCTACCGGTGTTATCTCAATAGGCATCGTATGCCCGCAGCCCGTCTCATCTTTTCTTCTCGGGCAGATATACCAGAGGAATATACCCTGGAGTGTCTTAAATGCTGCTGTAAATCTATTCATGCACACCATCTGTGTGCCGCAGTAAGGACAGATTATAGGATGCCTTCTTTCCTTGAAGTCTTGCGGATCAGACATTACTCTTCCTCGCTTTCCTCCTCATATTCCATTTTATAAAATATGCCCAACACAGTGCCTATGACGAGCATCTCCAATAACCCGCAAAAAGTCCAGTAGATTAAAACCTTATCGGACACGTTAAACATAACTCTTATAGAACCCATCGCCATTACGGTCTTGAAGAACCATATTATTAAACCGAAAGCTATCCCCTTCATAATGCCTTCCCCGGGAATGCTCATATATAGGAGATTAAACAGACCTGCTAAAATAATGCCGTAAATTATATCAAGGGAAACAGACAGATACGGGTTAAATTCCTGCCTCCATAATGTTGAATCACTTACAAACATAGGCATCTTAAAGACATTTACACTGAAAAACCCTGAAACAACACCTAAGACAATCAGCAGCAATCCGATAAAGATTCCACCGACTATAATTCTTCTTACTGATATCTCTCCTTTATTAAATACCTTCTTCATTTTTTACCCAGTTGTGAGATCTCTATCCCCTGATCACATAATGCTATCATCTGGGATAGGCGTTCTCTCTTAATTTTATCAAACTCTTCTTTATACGCTTCTTTTATCTTTCCGGAAGGAGCAAATTTAAGTTTCAGAAAATTAACGGGTTGCCCGTGTTTTTTCATTCTAAAATCAAGATGCGGCCCTGTAGATAATCCTGTCGTTCCAACATATCCGATTACCTGTCCTTGTTTTACCCTGCTTCCTTTCTTAAGCCCTTTCTTAAAACGGGAAAGATGCCCGTATGTAGTGGTATAAACAGAATTATGTCTTATGATCACAAGATTCCCGTTCTGTCCTTTCCAGCCCTTAAACGAAACAACCCCGTCTCCAATAGTGACTACAGGTGTACCCTGCGGGGCAGCATAGTCTATTCCTAAATGAGGACGGTAGTAACGTAAAATAGGATGAAAGCGCCTGTGGGAAAAATAAGATGATATACGGCGGTAGTTAAGGGGCGCCCTTAGAAATTGACTCCTCAGTGATTTCCCTTTGAGTGTATAATAGCCCTGCTTCCCTTGCTCATCTTCAAAAAATACCGCTGTATATTTTTGTCCTTCCACTCCCTGATACTGGGCAGCAAGAATATGTCCGTCTAAAATTGTCTTACCGCCGTTTGAATATTTTTCCCATATGAACCTGAAAATATCACCTGAGCGCAGCTCGGTAAAAAAGTCAATCTGCCAGGAAAAAATATCGGCTAAACGCATCGTCAGCTCAGGATTAGCGCCTGCATCGATAATCGCATCCCAAAGCGAGGTTTTAATCTCTATCTTTATACCCACGATACTTTTTTCCAAAGGGATTTCTTTAGAGGACGCTTCGAATTCTCCATCCGGTTTTTTGTCAACCACATAAAATCTTAAAACACTCGGATAATATCTGAAGCAATTAAATATTCCGCTCGTGGACCTGACGATTTCGTATTTGTCTCCCGGTCTAAATTTTCTTGGGTCATATACTTCCTTCAAGGCTTCTTGTAAAGGGAATACCTCATCCGAAGTAAATTCTTCCTCGGTAAGAATAGTATAAAGAGAATCGCCTGTTGAAACCGTCCCTGAGGAAATTACTACCTTATGCTGATATATCTCTGGTGAGGGAGGGAGTTTGTCTGTTTTTAATAAAAAAAATGAACCGGATAAAATAATAACAAAAGAAATACCCGTAAGAATGAAAGGCAACTGTTCTTTTGAAAACAATATATTCCTCCCTATCATCAAAGTTTGGTATTTAACTTAATATTATAAATAAAAAATCATCTTTTGTCAAGAATTCCTGCAACTATAATTGAAAAATCTCTCCGACAAAAGATGATTTCTATAAATAAAGAAATTCCGCCATAAATATCATCTGCGTATCAGCTACCCTTAGAAACATTAATAAACATACGTAAGCCAGTTATGACGGTCTTCCTTCTCTCCGTGAATTATCCCAAAAAATTCATCCTGAATTTTCTTGGTAACAGGACCGGGGATTCCATCACCAACAGCTATATTATCGATTTTTGTAACCGGCGTAATCTCCGCTGCTGTTCCACTAAAAAATACTTCATCAGCGATATAAAGCGCCTCACGAGGAATCATATGTTGCTCTATTCTGATACCTAAATCTCTTGCTAACACAAACACAGAATGCCGGGTAATCCCGGCTAATATTGAGGAACTTGTAGGAGGAGTATAAATAACATTATGCCTGACAATAAAAATATTTTCTCCTGAACCTTCGGAAACATATCCATAAGCATCTAAAGCAATTCCTTCATCAAATCCGTTCATTGCTGCTTCCATTGTAATGAGTTGAGAATTAAGATAATTGCCTCCTGCTTTGGCAAGAGCAGGCATAGTATTAGGAGCAAAACGATTCCAGGAGGAAACCTGGACTGACACTCCTTTCTCGAGAACCCCTTCGCCTAAATATGCACCCCAATCCCAGACTGCAATCGCACAGTGCAGAGGATTTTTCAGAGGATTTACCCCCATTGGACCATAACCCCGAAAAGCAAAAGGTCTGATATAACACTCCTTGGATTTATTTATTTTAATTGTATCAATAACAGCCTGGCGAAATTCTTCTTTTGTAAAAGGAATCTCCATTCTATATATTTTGGCAGAGTCATATAATCTTTCTATATGGGCATCAAGACGAAAAATAGCTGCACCCTTTTTTGTCTCATAACACCTTGCACTTTCAAATATAGAAGAACCATAATGAACCACATGAGATAAAATATGTATGTTGGCATCCTTCCAGTCAACAAATTTACCGTCAAACCATATCTTTCCTTTTCCGAAACTCATAATCCCCCCCTTTATTAAAATTATCCCTATTAACCTATTAATATAATTTAATTAAAAACAGCTTAAAAGTCAACAAAAAAGATGTGACAGACTAAAGCTTAATCTGAAAAAGAAAATATAAGTGTAACCATTTTTTTTCTTTCTATCTTGCCAACAGGTCATTTACATCAAGTGCTGCCCTGTCCAAATCCTGTCTCACAAGAAACATATCATAAATTCCCTCCTGGGCCCTGGCAAAAATTCTACCGAAAGATTCAACTAATAACGATTCAATTGCACCCCATGCAGCTACATTCGGAAATGCCCGACCATATTCCCATGCATTCTTGAGCCCTCTTAATCTTGGTATATCCTCCATAAAAACAGCCTCAAAAGATTCAAGAAGGCTTGGGAACATATTAAGCAGTAACGGGTAAGAGCTCTGCGATTCCCTAGAGGTAAGAAATTTAATGAACTCCCAGGCTCCCCTGGGATGTTGTGCAAAACTGGTTATTGCTAAATTACTCCCCCCGCAGAATACAAATCTCCCTGCTGGACCGGCAGGAAAGCATGAAGACATACAGTTTTCAGAAACTTCGGCCGAGTATAAAGGATTAGTAGGGTCTAATAGACCGGGATCAAGCGGGCCCGGTGCTGCTATTGCATAATCTCCCTTCTTCGAAAAAAAACCTATATTTATATCTTCAGTTTTTAACTTTAACGCTGAAAGAGGAATATACCCCTTGCTAATTAAGCTTATGTAAAATTCTATGCCATTAAGGGCTTCTTTCTCATTAAAAGCGGCCTGTCGCCCATCCGAAGTCAAGAAATCCCCGCCTGCCCCCCAGAGCCAGGGAGCTATATTCTGCAGGAGCATGGCATCGCCCTGCCCTGAAACACCAAATACCCCGATTTCTTTACCATCTTTTTTATAACCTTTAATATTCTCACAAGCCTCATCAAAAGATGTCCAGTCAACTAAATTATCAGCCGACATGCCCAACTTTCCAAGTATGTCTTGCCTGTAGTAAATTGCCCTTATATCAAGGAACCAGGGTAAGGAACTTAACCCTCCTACTTTAGGGAAACGACAACTGGTCCATGCCGCAGGTGCAAAAACTTCTCCCATCAGACCAGCATCAGAAACTTCCTGGGTAATATCTTTTAATACGCCTAAATCAGCCAAGGTCGCATTCCATGTTGAGCCTATCTGTAAAATATCAGGCCCTTTTTGCTCATTAGCAGCTTTAACAATACTCTCCCATGCATCCCGCCAGGAAATCAGGGATACCTCTACCTGTACATCCGGAATGTTTCTATTAAAAGCGTTTATTTCTCTTTCTATAAACTCTTTGGCCAGAGGTCCTGCGCCCCAAATCCACATGTTAACAGTAACCATTTATTTTCTCTTTCTACCTTGCTAACAGATCATCCACATCAAGTGCTGCCCTGTCCAAGTCCTGTCTCACAAGAAGCATATCATAAATTCCTTCTTGTGCCCTGGTAAAAATTCCACCGAAACATTCAACCAATAAAGTTTCAATCGCTCCCCAAGCAGCTACGTTTGGGAATGCCCGGCCGTATTCCCACGCATTCCTGAGTCCTCTTAGCCTCGGTATATCCTCTATAAAAACAGCCTCAAAAGATTCAAGAAGAGCTGGAAACATATTCAGCAGTAGGGGGTAAGAGTTCTGGGATTCATGAGAGGTAAGAAATTTAATGAACTCCCAGGCTCCCCTGGAATGTTCTGAAAAACTGGTTATTGCTAAATTACTTCCCCCACAGAAGACAAATCTCCCCGCTGGACCGGCAGGAAAGCATGAAGACATACAATTCTCAGCAATTTCAACCGAGTACAAAGGACTGTTAGGATCAAATAGAGCGATGTCAAGCGGGCCAGGTACTGCTATTGCATAATCTCCCTTCAAAAAAAGTCCTTCACTTATATCCTCAGTTCTTAACTTTAACGCGGAAAGAGGGATATATCCTTCTCTAATTAAGCTTATGTAAAATTCTATGCCATTAAGAGCGGATTTTTCATTAAAAGCGGCATTCTTCCCGTCCGAAGTCAAGAAATCCCCGCCTGCCCCCCAGATCCAGGGAGCTATATTCTGCAGGAGCATAGCGTCGCTCTGCCCTGAAACACCAAATACTCCGATTTCTTCGCCATCTTTTTTATAACCTTTAATATTTTCACAAGCCTCCTTAAAAGACATCCAGTCAACTAAATTATCAGCCGACATGCCCAGTTTTCTAAGTATGTCCTGATTATAGTAAATTGCCCTTATATCAAGGAACCAGGGTAATGAACTAATGCCACCGGAGTTTGGAAAACGACAGTTAGTCCATGCTACCGGGGCAAAGACTTCTCCCATAAGACCAGCATCAGAAACTGCGTCTGTAATATCTTTTAATACGCCTAAATCAGCCAAGGTCGCATTCCATGTAGAGCCTATCTGTAAAATATCAGGCCCTTTCTGTTCATTAGCCGCTTTAACAATGCTTTCCCATGCATCCCGCCAGGGTATCAGAGTTATCTCTATTTTTACATCCGGAACCTCTCTATTAAAAGCATTTATTTCTCTTTCTATAAATTGTTTGCCCAGCCGTTCCCCACCCCAAATCCACATATTAATAGTAACCATTTTCCCCTCTTTTTATCTTACCAACAGATCATCTACATCGCCTGCTAATCTATCCAGGTCATCTTTCACTAAAGAAAAATCATAATTTCCATCCTGAATCCTTGTAAAAATCCTACCGAAAGTTTCAATCAACAATGACTCAATCGCTCCCCACACAGCCACGTTTGGAAACGCCCGGCCGTATCTCCATGAGTCCTTGAGTCCTTTCCATTCAGGTTTTTCCTCTATGAAGATTGCATCAAAGGATTCCAGCAGAGTGGGAAACATATTTAGTCTCTTAGGGTAACGGCTTTGCGACTCATAAGAAGTAAGGAATCTAATAAATTCCCATGCCTCCTTAGGATGCTCGGTAAAACTGGTTATTGCTAAATTACTACCTCCACAGAAAACAAACCTGCCTGCTGGACCAGTAGGAAATAAACTGGATGTACAATTTCCGGTAATCTCAGGTTTATATTCTACACTGGAAGGATCACGCAATGAGTGTTCACTAAGTGGACCGGGAATACACATAGCATAATCCCCTTTTTGAAAGAAACCACTTGCTATCTGCTCTGTATCTGACTTTAATGCTGAAGATGTAATATAACCATTACTAACCAAATCCATGAAAAATTTTATTCCGTTAAGGGATTTCTGGTTATTAAAAGTCGCCTTTTTCCTGTCCGCGCTTAAAAAATCCCCACCCGCACTCCATATCCATGGAGCTATATTATGTAAAAGCAGGGCATCGCTCTGTCCTGAGACACCAATTACCTCGATTTCTTTGCCGCTTTCCCTATAACTTTTAATATTTTCACAAGCTTGCTCAAAAGACTTCCAGTTATCTAAATTGTCAGCCGACATACCCAACTCCCTAAGTATGTCCTGTCTGTAGTAAATTGCCCTTATATCCGCAAACCAGGGTAAAGAACTTATTCTGTCTGAATCCGGAAAATGACAGCTACTCCAGGTTGCCGGGACAAAAATATCTCCCGTAAGATTTACATCAGAAACCTCTTGTGTAATATCTTTTAATACTCCTAAATCAGCTAATGTCGCATTCCATGTTGAGCCAACCTGCAAAATATCAGGCCCTTTCTGCTCATTGGCGGCATTCATTATGCTTTCCCATGCATCCCGCCAGGGTATTAGACTTACGTCTATATCTATATCAGAAAATCGTTCCTTAAAAATATCAATCTCGTGTTTCATCAGCTGTTTAGCAGTATACCCAGCACCCCAGATCCACATTTTAAGTGTAACCATCAGACCTCTTTTCCCTCTTTTTGACAGAATTTTTTAGGTTTTTATGTATATTATATATAAAAACATTTTATCTATTATTCCCTTTATTCTAATTTAATTTAAAAACCTCCAAAAGTCAATAGAAAAGATACCTTTGTCAATATTTACAGCAACTTTTAATAAATTTTAATTGACAAAACCCTCATACTAAAATATGATTAAAAATAACAACTATTCATTAAATTCTTCATTATAAAATATGTCAATGGAGGTAATTATGAAAACAACTATTGTTCTAACTGCTATAGGCAAGGACCGCCCCGGGATTGTATCGGCTGTATCAAAAGTTCTCTATGAAACAGGATGTAACATAGAAGATTCAAGTATGACTATCCTAAAAGGTGACTTTGCCATGATACTTGCTATCTCTTTACCCGAGGGATTAAACGCAACCGAGCTAGCTAAAAAACTGGATCCCGTCAAGCAATTACTAAATCTATTGATTTTACTAAGAGAACTGCCATCTGAAGAACTTATCCATAAACCACCCAGTGACACTCAAATGTATATTATCTCTGTTTACGGTACTGACAAACCAGGGATTGTCTATAAAGTTACAAAAATTCTGGCTGATGCGGGTGTCAATATCTGCGATGTCAACACAAAAATCACCGGCAACAAGAAAAACCCTGTGTATGTGATGGTGCTGGAAGTGGAAATTCCCCCTCAGGTTAAAATAGATGATATCACCGAAAAACTATCCTCTATAGGAAAAGAATTAAAGGTAGAAATAAATATCAAACCTTTAGAAATACTAGAGTTATAAATATGGCCGTACTTCCTATTCTTATATATCCTAATAAAACGCTAAAGATACCTTCCAGTAAGGTACCCCAGGTAGACGAAAATATCAGCCTGCTTATTAAGAACATGACCGAAACAATGTATGACCACAAAGGGTGTGTGGGACTAGCCGCCCCCCAGGTAGGTTATAACCTGCGTATTATGGTCGTTGATGCTTCCAAACATAAAAAAACTACTCTTTGTCATAATTTAATCGTTTTTATTAATCCTGTTATTACTAAAAAAGAAGGGGCTATTATCATTCGGGAAGGATGCCTCAGCGTACCGGATTACACAGGCAATGTTAAACGGGCAACCAAGGTTACCGTTAATGGCCTGGATGGGAACAGTAATCCTCAGGAAATAACTACCGAAGGATTTGAAGCAATAGTACTGCAGCATGAGATTGACCATCTGGACGGATATTTATTTATAGATAGGGTGGCTTCTCTTAAAAGAGATATTTTCCGGCGCAAAAAATATCAATAATAAAATACCCGGATGTGCTTATTACAGAACCCCGGGTATTATAGTTTATCTTTTATTGTTTTTACTTTTCTTCAACTACCCTTTCAATACCCATTGGCACCAGAACAATCTCTATACGGCGGTTCTGGGCGCGACCTTGAGTGGTTTTATTATCAGTGATCGGCCTGTAAGAAGAATAACCCGCTACTGAAAGAAACTCTGGAGCAATACCTACACCATATTGCAAATATATGGCAACATTAATAGCCCTTGCTGTGGAAAGGTGCCAGTTAGAAGGATACTTGCTTTTTAAGTCAGGACCAATCGGGACATTATCAGTATGCCCTTCAATTCTTATCCCCTTGCCTTCTACTTTTTTCAATATATCCCCGACCTTGCTTAATATCGCCAGACCTTCTTTTTTAATTTCTGCTTGTCCTGACTTAAAAAGGATTTTTTCCACCAATTTTACTGACAACTTATCCTGAAGCTGTGTGATTTTTACTTCTCCCAGTTTTACTTCGCTCTTCAGCTCTTTGGTAAGCTTATCATAAGTTTCATTGAGTTCTGAGATTTTTACTTCTTTCTCTTTTGCAACTTCTTCTTTCTCTTTTTCAAGCTCCTGTTTCTGCTTGGTTAAATCTGCTATCATCTTCGATTTTTCGCTCTTTGTAGCATCAAGAGCATCAAGTAATCTTTTGTTCTCCTGCTCTAACGCAGTTGCCTTATTGCTCAGTTCCTGTTTATTCTTTGTGAGTGTTTGAACCTGCTCCTGGGATTTAAGATATTCTTTTTTGCTAACACCACAAGCCACAAGAATAAAGACAATCAAAACTACACTTGATAAAAACATAATCTTTTTTGTTCTCATAAATTTTCACCTCCTCTTTTTATTTTAATTCCAGATATCCAGGAAAAACTAAAACATTACATTCAAAAATAACTCCACTAATTGAGAATCCCATTGAGTCCCCGAACCTTCTCTAAATATCCGTTTGATCTCTTCCTTGGGCATATTACCCCTATAGGGCCTGTCTGAATCCATTGCATCGTAAGCATCTGCTATAGCTAATATCTTTGCACCAAGAGGAATTTCCGTCCCCTTCAAGCCGTCAGGATAACCCTTGCCGTCAACTCTTTCATGATGATGGCGGATAATACTTAAAAGATCCTTCATCGAATTGAGCGGTGAGCATATCTTTTCGCTTAAAGCAGGATGATTTTTTATATGTTCAAATTCCTCTTTGGTCAGAGGTCCCGGCTTATTCAAGACGGCCTCAGATATTCCAACTTTACCTATATCATGTACAAGCCCCGCCCTTTTCAGTATATCCTGGTCTCTTGAGGATAGCCTGAGTTCCTTAGCCAACTTCAATGCTATATTGGTTACGCGTTGGCTATGCCCCTTGGTATAAGGGTCTTTTGCTTCAAGCATATTTATTAAAACAAAAAGTACGTTTTCAGCATCCTCCAATTGCATGTTTAGCCGCTTAACATTTACCAGAGACTTTACCCTTGCCAGAAGTTCTTCCCTGTTAACAGGTTTAGTCAGAAAATCATCGGTTCCCATTTCAATCCCCTTTACCTTATCCGATGTTTCACTTAAAGCCGTCATCATTACAATTGGAATAAATCTCATCTTCTTATCTCCTTTTATTTGCCTACACACCTCATACCCGTCCATACCAGGCAACATAATATCAAGAAGTATCAAATCCACATCTTCTTTCTCAAGCTTGCTCAATGCTTCAAGTCCGTCAACTGCTTTAATCGTCTCATACCCTTCAGGAAGCAGGTATGCTTCAACTAGTTTCATACTACGCGGGTCATCTTCCACTATCAATATCTTTGGGGCTATTTGGGGTTGGCTTTCCTGAACCATAAATATCTCCTTCCAGGGTAGATTATTTATTCCCCCTTTGTCTTTTCCAGAATTCTTTCTATTGTATTTACAAAATCTCCGGCTTCAATCGGCTTAGCAATATGCTCCATACATCCTGCTTCAAGACACTCTACCCTATCCTCCGGCATGCCAAGACAGGTCACAGCAACTATAGGGATATTTCTATGTTCGGGATTCTCCTTAAGCAGCTTAATCATTGCCAATCCGTTCATATCAGGCAGGAGAATATCAAGCAGTATGAGGTCAGGTTTCTCGCTTTCAACCATACTCAAACCCTCTTTCCCGTTTTTAGCACGCAATACAGAATGCCCCTTCTTTTCCAAAAGATCCTTGCACAAAACAAAACTGTTATAATCGTCTTCTACAATAAGTATTTTGGCTTGTGTCATTTACCCCTCCTTAATTTAAATTTATTTATATAAACCAAACTGGTTTAGCTTTTTTATTATCTGCTCTTCTGTGGTTACTTCTTCAGGATAAGTAAACATTTGTACTTCTAAATCTCTCTCTTCCATTCTTCTGGTCAAAATATATTTATCGATACCTTCTTTAACCCTATCGAACACAACCTCCACACTGTCTCTGCCTGTTTTCCCCAGAACAACAGCACAGTAACCATATCTAAGTTTGAATAATTTATCTTCCGGTCTATATAAAGCCTTATTGATGACCTGTTCTATATCTTCTATTATCTGATTGATTAATACATCTTCTCTTTTTTCTCCTTCTTGCAGTCTTAATTTAACCATAATAAATGCCAGGAACAAACCTTCTATCATCGCCTGACTAAACGCCTCGTCCATATATATCCTAAATATCTTATAATCCAAATCTTTAGGTACACTAAAGATAAAATTAGCCCCTTTCCCAAGTTCACTTTCAACCCAGACCCTTCCTTTATGCATATGGATAAATTCTCTGACCAGCGCCAACCCTACTCCTGTTCCCGCATATTTCTTTTTATAACCGGCATCCAACTGCTGAAACTTCTCAAAAATTTTCTCCTGGTTCTCCTTAGCTATCCCTTTGCCTGTATCTGCAACGCTTATAAGATATTCTTCCTCCTCTTCCTTTGACTGCAGGATTATCCTGCCACCTGCAGGAGTAAATTTGGTTGCATTAGACATGAGATTAAATATTATCTGTTTTATCTTTCTCCTGTCCGCAAGTATATTCTTTATTTTTTCATCCATCTTCAGTGAAAGAACTAAGTTGTATTTTACTGCTTTTTCCTGAAAAAGTGCAATGCTTTCTTCCATAAGATTGGCTAAATCAAACTCCCTGACATGGAGTTCTTCCCTGCCTGCCTCCACTTTGGAAAGGTCAAGAATATCATTTATAAGAGACAAAAGATGTTTCCCGCTGTCTGCAATATCATTGAGGTATTCTTCCTGTTTTTCATTTATACCTCCAAAAGTCTTGCTCAACAAGACTTCTGAAAACCCGATGACCGAGTTAAGAGGTGTGCGCAATTCATGGCTCATATTAACCAGAAACTCGCTTTTGGCCCGGCTGGCTTTTTCTAATCTTTCATTGAGCTCTGCTAATTCCTTGGCTTTCTCCCTCTGGATTGTTGCTGTCCTATCAGCAATGGTAGCAAGATCTCTTAACTGCTGCATGTTCCTTTTAACCTCACGCATATCTTTACTAACACAGACTATACCTATAACTTTCTTCTCTTTATCCACCAGATGTGCCATGGAAAGACTGATAGGGAGCTTACTGCCTGACTTTGCGTGGCAGACCGCGACGTAATTTCTAACAGGACCTTTTCGCTCGAGTTCCTTGATTTTTTTCCCGATAAATAAAGCTTCGCTTCCGGGGAAGATAATAGTAATAGGACTGTTTAGCAATTCTTCTTTTTTATATTCAAATAAATCTATAGTTGCCTGATTAATCCCTACAATCTTTCTTTCAAGATTAAGCACTATTAACGAGTCGGCCATACTATCTATAATGGTTTCCGTTTTTATTAATGTTAAGAGATCCATAATTATAGGGCCTTCCGAATTATATTACCAAACTATAGTATTTTTATATGTTTCAGGTATTATTTCTCGCTTATAAGCACAAGGTCAAAATCCCCTATTGTGGAAATAAGTGAAACAAAAGCAACATTTGCTCCTTGCGACAATGAATATTTATTATCCGAGTTATTATCATAAAATTCAGGCGGTGTTGTTTCTATATTAATCCCGACATTGCTCAACTTAGCACAACAGTTCCCGTTAATAATGTTCAAGAATTCCTTCAGGGCGTCTATTTCCATCTCTTTTATCTCTTGTATCTGTTTACCAAATAGAGTTGAGACTATCTTAAGAGCAATGTCTTCGGGTATATTAACAACAAAGGACACTTTGAAATCCCCTGTTGCTTTTTGCCCGATAGTGTAATTCCTCAGGTTGAAATTGTCCACTGAAGATAAACAGGCTTTAAGCTTGACGGTCTCTTTTATAATTTTCTGAAACATCTTCATTGTAAAGTTAACAAATGTCTTAACGACAATTTTATTCTGAATATTTTCGAGTTTTGCCCCGATTGCCCACTGGTCTTTCTCCTGTTCCTCTTTATACTCCTTTAACATTTCATCAAGCTTCCCGGAACTCAGCGCGCCAATTTTAACGAGAGATTCGCCGATATAGATCCTGGTTTCTTTCTGCTCTTTTAAGACCTCCTCTAAGGTCTCCTTAGTTAAAAATTTTCCTTCTATTGCAATCTCTCCAAATTCTCTGTCCAAGTCATTTTTCTGAACATTATTGATCCTTTCAACCTGCTCTTTGCTAAGTAACCCTTTCTTAAGAGCAATCTCTTCAAGAGACAGATTGATGCTTTTTTGATATTCAACCCCCTTCAACAATTGCTCCGCATTAATCAAACCTTTTTCAAGAAGATACTGCCCGAAAAATTTCATTCCTAAATTAAGCCCTGTAAATGAAAGTTCAACAGCCTTCTTTGGCGGGATTGTTTCTCCTATGTGTTTGAAATCACGAAGAACCCTGAGAAGCCCTTCATGCTCAAAAGGCTTTGTTATAAAATGTTTTGCGCCTTTCTTGAGACACTCTATAACTTTTTCCTGGGTTCCGAGAGAACTTACCATTATAACCGAGGCATCTTTATCAGCTTCTAAAATTTTACCCAGTACCTGGTTCCCGCTCTCATCAGGTAAAACTATATCTAGGAGTACAACATCCGGCTTTAGTTCTTCATACTTTTTTAAAGCTTCTGACCCTGATGCTGCTGTTCCCACGATTTCAAACTCTGTTCCACCAAGCATATCTTTTAAGGTCTTCAACATAAATATAGAATCATCTACCAGTAAAACTCTGTTCTTGGCTGTTGTCATAAGTAGCTCTCCTTTCTTTAATAAATAATTTTAATCTTAATTAAAAAATTATACTCTTTTTTTTATTTATTTGTCAATGCTAATTACAATCTATCCCCAGGGATACCAGTTCATTTAATAATTGAGTTTCATCCTTAAACTGAATCCCGTGTATATTCAGTCTTTTGGCTCCTTCCGTAAACTCACTGTAATCATCTATAAATATTACTCTTGAGGGATTAACATTAGCCTCATCCAAAGCAGCCCTGTAAATGGCGGGATGAGGCTTACTGCTTCCCACCGCAAAAGAGAGAATAAACTTTTCTATTTTATTCATAATAGGGAATTTTCTCATTAAATGATTAAAATGAAGTTGGTTGGTGTTGGATAAAACATATATCTTGTATTTATTCTGAAGTTTTCCTATGAGGCTGGTTATCGGTTTGTTCTCAAAGAAGATATCACTCCATATGGGTACAAAAGTTTCAAAATCCATCTTCAACCCAAGCCTGTCTCTAACCTGTCTGAAAAAATCTTCGGGGCTGACTTTGCCTTTATCAAAACCTTCATAAAAACCGGCATGAAACAAAACGCGGTGAATCTCTTGCTTGGGAATGCCTTCCAATCGAGAGATTTTATCCGAGATAATCGTATGGTCATATAAAAAAATAACATTCCCGAGATCAAAAATAATAAGGTCAAAATTCATTGTCTGTCTCTTGACAAGTTGGTTTATGTTGTGGGAGTCGTGTTAGTAAATCTTGGCGGGGTTCCGAAAACCTTTTCATAGATTCCCGCATAATGTTGTTTGGCTCCAATAAATAAGCATGTCAAGGGCATTACTTTCTTAGCCAATTCTACCATTCTGTGCGCCCTGTAGCGTATATCCCACTGTGCGGATTCATCCTCTCTGAGGCGGGAAATATGATACAACTCCCTGGCATTTACTTTAAGAAGCACCCTTTTTCTGTGAGCATTTGTTAATATATAATCACTTGCTGCTGGTATTTTGCTGTCTATTTTACTGTAAACTTCCTCTGTCTCGGCAATGATGCGCTTAAACTCATCTACCATCCCCACCTCACTTATAGATTCAGGAATAGTAACACCCAGGTTAGGGTTATACTTCTGGCAGATTATACTTGCCATACGATGCCTCTTCAACTGGGCAAAACAGGATGCGGAAGTAACAATATCAAAAGTCAGATTTACATACTCATACTCCCTGATGGCGGTATCGTAAAACTCCATATACCTGACTGATGTCTTTACAATCTCCTTCTTCTCATCAAAGCTCATTTTTCTTGCTATCTTCAGACAATCCTCAAAAGATAACCTTGAGGAAGAATGCATGAGTGTCGCAACCGTTATATTATCAGCATCAAAGGTGTAATTGATGAGTTTCACTTCTTCATTAGCACTTAAGCCAGCACGTCTATTCTTTTTATAACCTGCGACCATCTCTTCGGTCAGTTTCCTCAATGCAGGATACGTCTTCTGATCAAAATTATTGGCTTTGGTGAATAAAATTATAGAAGGAGCTACCTTCTCAACCAGACTGAAAAGTTTCTCTCCCAGTTCTCTTACTTCGCTCAACTCATGCGAAGCAAAGCGTCTGAATAACAATTCAAGGCTCCTTGCATTTATCGTTTGCCCGAGCTGCCCTTCTGTAGCAAGGGAGGTTATATACCTGGCATCCTCTTTAGCCCAGCCGTCCAGGAGGTTGTGTTTCTTGGAATCCCGGGCTAAATCCGCATGCTTAGTGAAAATAGACGTCTTCAACTTTTGATAAAGCTCCTGATAAAATATATTCTGTTTTTTTATGGTTTCAGTATATATCTTATTAAACTCGGAATTTTTTATTTCATCAGGGATGACATAATCATCCGTTAAAGTAATATATCTTTGTGACTTCTCGGTATAAGCACACAGCCGGAATTTTTCTATCTCTTCAATCGCCAGACGCGAAACTCCGATGATGTCAAAATTAAACACAGCATGCTCCGCTATAGAATGATGCCCCATGTTAAAAATAATACTCCTGTTTGATTGCCGCGACTTTTCCACTTCCCTGCGGGCCATTCTTCTAAGCTCATCCACCGGTTTAGGACTACGGCTGATTCTTGCATAAGCCGCAGAAATAGTCTCAGGAGTCAAAACCATCTTATCAGTTTTGTCCTTACTAAATTCCTTTATAATGTCCGCATCAAGGTTATATCCTGCCAGTAATACTTTCATTATTTCACATCCTGATAAAAATTTAACTACTTATTAAGTGCTCTTATTACCTCATCGTTATTATCAGCACTTAAAACCAGGAAGCACCCTCCTCCGCCAAGAGAGGTCGTCCCGTAGACGTACTTCAGGTTAATCCCCAGCGCTGCTAACTTCTTTGACATTTCCTCAAGAGCGCCAATTTTGTCTTCTAAATCAATCATTACCACATCATGTTCTTGGACACTAAAATTAAGAGGACTCAGCACCTCTGCTGTTTTGGTATTATCTGAAGTTAAAAGCATGAAATGGGCTTTCCCTTCCATACCATAAGCACAAATAGAAATCACATTTACGCCTGATTTGGAAATAGCCGCTGATATCTTCCCCAGCATCCCTACCTCATCAGGGGTTTCAATAACCAATTCTCTTCCCAATCTTGCATTCGCCATGATTACATTCCTCCTTTTTTAAATATTCAAGCCTATGAATTACTTCCCAGAGACTACATCTATCATTAAACGAACAGTAATAAATCCCTCCTTTCCCCTTTTAATGCCACCGGCCGCGGTAATTTTTTTTATCACACCTACCTTCTCCAGATTCCACATGAATTGATAATGCTTCTCTGCCGGTATCTTGAAAATCATCTGTTTTTTGCTTGCCTGCTCCCTTAAATCCTTACCTGCCTCAGGCGGGGTAATAAAAACCCCTTTATGCTTATAAACCTGGGTGATAAGTTCATTTACCCCTCCAGAAAGATCTTCAACTTCTATATTGATATTATATTCACGCATAAGTTTTTCTGGTTTAGCTATTGAGACCGCACGTTTAGTAACGATAGCTTTACGGGCTGAATGGCTCTCCCATGAGACGACAGGGTTTGGCTGGGTAGAATATGCCTTGATTTCCTCTTTTTTCTTAACTTCATCTGCCTCCTCTAGTTCTGTTTCTTTATACTCTCCCTCAGAAGGAGATATTCCCAGCTCCCTGTAAGCTTTTCTCACCCTTTCCACTACCTCGTAAATTTCCTGGCTTTCTTCTGAAACCTCTGACGGCCTTTCTCTCACATCCTGTATGCTTTCATCAGGTAGCCACCGGGATGAGATTTCCTTATCCTTCTGTAGGGAAACATCACCTACCACCACAACATCACGCTGCATGAGAAACCGACCGAAAAAGAAAATAACAAGAACAACCATTACTGTGCCAAAGGCTTCCACGGGAATTCTCACCCAGAGAGGTCTCTGGAAGAAACCTTTTTTCTCAGGCACTTTCTGTATACTTTCTTGAATATCAGCCAACAAATCAGCCGGCGGCTGGACATCTTCCAACGATTCTACTAATTTAACAGCCTTTCTTAAATCCTGAAGAAACTCCTGACAATCCTCGCAATCTCTAAGATGCAGTTCCAAAAGGTCTTTGTCCCTTTCAGATATTTTCTTATCCATATAACTGCTTAGCAGGTCTCTTGCCCTTTTACAATCCATTTTTAACCACTCCCTTTAATTTCTCTTTTAATATGAGCCTCGCCCGAGACAACCGGGATTTAACGGTCCCCTCCCTGCAGCCTAACGAATCAGCAATCTC
>DAOVJB010000065.1 GCA_030673425.1 Elusimicrobiota bacterium
AGAAGCTAAAAAAATAATTATTAGTGTACATTGCCATAATGATCTAGGTTTAGCAGTAGCTAACTCATTAGAAACTATAAAGAATGGTGCTTTACAGATAGAATGCACTATAAATGGTATAGGAGAAAGAGCAGGCAATTGCTCATTAGAAGAAGTAGTAATGAATTTAAAAACAAGAAAAGATTTTTTTAAAAACTTCAAAACAACAATCAACATTAAAGAAATTTACAAAACATCAAGAATGGTTGCTGATTTAACTGGCATAGCAGTACAAAGAAATAAAGCAATAGTAGGCCAAAATGCATTTGCCCATGAAGCAGGCATACATCAGCACGGGGTTTTGAGTAGAAAGTTAACATATGAAATAATGACCCCTAAATCAATTGGACTGAAGGAAAGCAAACTTGTCATGGGAAAGCATTCCGGCAGGCATGCATTTAAGAAGAGATTGGAAGAACTGGGCTATTCACTTTCTGGTAATAAATTCCAGAGGACTTTCGAGCGTTTTAAGGTGTTAGCAGATAAGAAAAAAGATATTTTTGATGAAGATCTGCAAGTTATTGTGGAAGATGAAATGTCCCAGGTCCCGGAAACGTTCAAACTGGATTATATTAACGTAACCACGGGAAACCAGACAGTTCCCACCGCTACGGTTAGATTGACTAAACGTGAGGGAGCTAAAGGCAGTAAGGCCTATCAGGAAGCTGCTTGTGGTGACGGGCCTGTTGATGCTGCTTACCTGGCTATTGATAGAATAACCAGGGTGTCTAATAAGCTATTAGATTACTCATTACGTGCTGTAACAAAAGGTAAAGACGCGGTAGGAGAAGTAACTGTAAAAGTTGAGCATAGGAATAAGGTAATAGTCGGACGCGGGGTGAGCACTGATATTATTGAGGCAAGTGCCAGGGCGTACTTAAATGCTATAAATAAAATAATATTCAAGAAAAGGTAAAAGACAGTATGGCTATGACAATTACCCAGAAAATTTTAGCAGCTCACTGCGGGAAGAAAGAGATCTCTCCCGGGGAGTTAATCAATGCCAAGGTAGATTTGGCTTTGGGTAATGATATTACTGCTCCTTTGGCTATTAAAGAATTCGAAAGAATAAAGGTTCAAAAAGTCTTCGATTCAGATAAAATAGCTTTAATACCTGATCATTTTGTCCCTAATAAGGATATTAAATCTGCTCAGCAGGCTATGGTTATGAGGAATTTTGCCAGGAAACATCATATAAAACATTACTATGAAGTCGGATGTGGGGGCATTGAACATGCTTTACTTCCGGAATTAGGAATAGTATTGCCAGGTGAAGTAGTTATTGGTGCTGACTCTCATACATGTACATACGGGGCTCTCGGAGCTTTTTCTACAGGTGTGGGGTCTACAGATTTAGCAGCGGTTATGGCCACAGGGGAATGCTGGTTTAAGGTTCCTGAATCAATTAAATTTGTCTATAAAGGTAAATTGAATAAGTGGGTTGGGGGTAAAGATTTAATACTTCATACTATAGGAGATATCGGTGTTGATGGAGCACTTTATAAAGCCATGGAGTTTACAGGAGAGACGATAAATAGTCTTCCTATGTCTGACAGACTAACCATGGCTAATATGGCTATAGAAGCAGGCGGAAAAAATGGAATTTTTGGTATAGATGATATAACTATTCAGTACATAGAAACACGGGCACAGGGTCCTTATGAGAGATATTATAGCGATGATAAAGCAAAATATGTTGATGTCAGGGAATATGATGTCTCAAATATCCAGTCCCAGGTTGCATGTCCATTTTTACCTTCTAATGTAAAGCCGGTTAGAGAGCTTTCAAATATTAAAATTGACCAGGCTTTGATAGGTTCATGTACAAACGGAAGGATAGAAGACCTGCGTATAGCCGCCGGAATATTAAAAGGGAAAAAAGTCCATCCTTATGTACGATTAATCGTTATTCCTGCTACTCAGAATATCTATCTTGAGTCTATCAAGGAAGGATTAACAGAGATTTTTGTTAATGCAGGTGCTGTTGTTTCAACACCCACCTGCGGGCCTTGTCTGGGTGGACATATGGGTGTATTAGCTGCTGGAGAAAAAGCTATAGCAACGACTAATCGTAATTTTGTAGGCAGGATGGGGGACACTAAGAGTGAGGTTTATTTATCCAATCCTGCAGTAGCAGCGGCATCAGCGATTACAGGAAGAATTACAAGTCCTGAAGAAATTATAAAAGAAAATTGAGCTTTTATAAAAGGAGGTAAAAGAGATGGCTAAGGTTGAACAAGACAAATTAGATGTAGTGATTTTTATTCAAAATTTTATGATTGAGGGGACTATCTATACTTTAACAAGAGAACGTCTGTCTGATTTCTTGAATGTTCCCAGGCAATTTATTCCTGTTACCGGTGCAGATATATATTTATTACCTGAGAAGAGACTTGTAGATAAAGTAAAATTTCTAGATATAAACAAAAATTATATTTCAGCTATTTTTCCAAAGGAAGAAAGAGGTGATTTAACTAGTGAAAGTCAAGGGTAAAGCATGGAAATTCCTGGATAATGTTAACACAGATGAAATAATCCCGGCAAGATATCTTAATACATCCCAGCATGAGGAGTTAGCAAAACATTGTATGGAAGATATAGATAAAGATTTTGTAAAAAAGATAAACATGGGAGACATAATTGTTGCCGGGAAGAATTTTGGTTGCGGGTCTTCCCGCGAACATGCGCCTGTTTCAATCAAGGCATGCGGAATTTCATGTGTTATAGCAGAAACCTTTGCCAGGATTTTTTATCGCAACGCAATAAACATTGGTCTGCCTATCCTGGAGAGCGAAAAGGCAAGCAGGAATATTGACCAGGGCGATGAAATAGAGGTTAATCTTGATAATGGTAAAATAAAGAACATTACGAAAAAACAGACTTACAATGCCGTTGCTTTTCCATCATTTATGCAGGAAATTATAAATGCAGGCGGCTTAATGGAATATGTGAAGAAAAAAATATAGTAAAAATACTTCGTATTTAACTGATGAGGAGGCTACAAGAGGTGAGTAAAACTTATAAGATTGCAGTAATTGCTGGCGACGGCACAGGTCCTGAGGTAGTTAAAGAAGGGCTGAAGGTACTCCAAGCCGTGGGCAAAAAATATAGTCTTAAATATGAACTGGTTGATTATGATTTAGGTGGTGAAAGGTATAAACAAACAGGAGAAATTTTGCCTGATTCAGTTGTTGATGAATTGCGTAAAGTTGATGCAATTTATCTGGGAGCTATCGGGCATCCTGATGTGAAGCCGGGGATTCTTGAAAAAGGCATATTACTTCGTCTTCGTTTTGAACTTGACCAGTACATCAATTTAAGGCCGGTTAAACTATATCCAAATGTCTATACACCTGTGCGTGATAAGAAGCCTGAAGATATTGATTTTGTGGTGGTACGTGAAAATACCGAGGGGCTTTACAGCGGTAGTGGCGGGTTTTTAAAGAAGGGGACACAGGATGAGGTAGCAATACAGACTTCCATTAATACAAGGAAGGGTGTTGAGCGGTGCATCCGTTATGCTTTTGAATATACCAGGAAGCGGAACAAGGAGAACAAACTTACTTTATGTGGAAAAACAAATGTTCTTACTTTTGCTTTTGATTTATGGGAGAGGACTTTTAATGAGGTGGCAAAGGAATACCCCAAGATTAAGACCGATTATGCGCATGTTGATGCAACAACCATGTGGTTTGTAAAGAATCCCGAGTGGTTTGATGTAATCGTTACGGACAATATGTTTGGCGATATTATTACTGACCTGGGAGCCATGATCCAGGGTGGAATGGGTATAGCTGCTGGCGGCAATATAAACCCGGAAGGGGTAAGTATGTTTGAGCCCATTGGTGGTTCTGCTCCCAAGTATACAGGCAAAAATGTAATCAATCCACTGGCTGCAATTTGTGCTATGGGGATGATGCTTGAGGTAATTGGAGAGATTAAAGCCGGTAAGAGCGTTGAGCAGGCAGTAATAAAAGCTTTAGAGAGCGGAAAAATCAAAAGCTTAGGTGCAGGGAAGATGGGACTTTCTACATCAGAAGTCGGAGATTTAATTGCCGGTATTGTAGCTGGCTAATGATTAATTACAAAGGAAAGGGAAATATAGGATGAAAAAGTGTAATGTAGCTGTTGTGGGAGCAACCGGAGTTGTAGGTAGGGAAATTCTTAAGATTGTTGCTGAAAGGAAGTTTCCCTTTGGGGAGTTAAAGCTGTTAGCAAGCAAACGCTCAGCAGGAATGAGGACTTCCTTTAAGGATAAAGAATACATAATAGAGGAAACTAAACCTGATTCTTTTGAGAATATAGACATTGCTTTATTTGCCAGTGCAGAGGCAGCAAGCGAAATTTTTGCCTCTGAAGCGGTTAAGCGTGGTGCTGTAGTTATTGACAATAGTTCCACTTTCCGTATGAATCCGGAAGTGCCCCTTGTTGTGCCTGAGGTAAACCCTGAGGACATATCCTGGCATAAAGGGATTATTGCAAACCCAAATTGCTCTACTATACAGTTAGTGGTCGTGTTAAAACCGTTGCATGATGTTGCAAAGATTAAGAGGCTGGTTATTGCTACTTATCAGTCAGTTTCTGGTTGGGGCAGAGAAGCTATGGCGGAATTGAATCAGCAAACCAGGGATATTATAGCTGGTTTAGTTCCAACCATAAGAAGAGAAATTCTTCCTTACCAGATAGCTTTCAGTGTTATTCCTCAGATTGATAAGTTCTTAGAAGATGGTTATACCAAGGAAGAGATGAAGATGGTCAACGAAACAAAAAAGATTATGAAAGATGATAACATCAAGGTTACTGCTACTTGTGTGCGTGTGCCTGTTCTTGTATCTCATTGCGAAGCAGTTAATATTGAAATGGAGAAAAAACTTTCGGTGCACCAAGCAAAAGAGATCTTATCTAAAACACCGGGGGTAGAAGTAGTTGATGATCCTGGTGAGTTAAGATATCCTCTCCCTACGGTTGCTGCTGGGAAAGATCCCTGTTATGTTGGAAGAATCAGGGAAGATAACACGGTACCCTGCGGTTTGAACTTATGGATCGTGTCTGATAATCTGCGTAAAGGTGCTGCTTTAAATGCTGTCCAGATTGCTGAATTACTCATAAAAAAATAGTAATTGTTATTTAATATACATTACTGGAGTAAATGTCCCCTGAAGACAAGTTTCAGGGGATACTAATTAGATATTAATGAATATGAGAAACTTGAAACTTTTAATTGAATATGACGGTACTAAGTACTCGGGATGGCAGGTACAGAACAGGCCTAAAGCCAGAAAAACTATTCAGGGAGAAATAGAGAAGGCATTAAAAAAGATTTTACACAAGAAAGCTAAGCTGATAGGAGCAGGAAGGACTGATGCAGGGGTTCATGCTAAAGGGTATATAGCTAATTTCAAAACGATAAATAATATTGCTTCTGTTTCTTTGCAAAAAGCATTAAATAGTCTGTTACCTAAGGATATTGTTATTCATAGGGTTTGTGAGGTTCCTTTAAGGTTTCATTCACGGTTTGATGCAAAGAGTAAGATCTATAGGTATTCTGTAGCCAAAAGGTCGTTTCCTTTGGCAATAGGCAGAGATTATATCTATTATTTTCCGTTTAAGCTTGATGTTGATGCAATGAAAAGAGGGGCTAAGTATCTTATAGGCAGGCATGATTTTTCTTCTTTTGGTTCTTCGTCAAGTGATAAAAAAGATCCTCATTGTACAATATTTAAGTTAGATATAAAAAGCACTAACCAGAAAATTGTTTTTGATGTAGAAGCAGATTATTTCCTTTACAGAATGGTCAGGAATATTATCGGGACACTTTTAGAGGTAGGGAGAGGTAAAATAACAGCATCTGGAATAAAAAAGATTTTAAGCTCAAAAGACAGATGCAGGGCAGGGCCAACAGTACCGGCAAAAGGATTGAGTTTGATTAAAGTGAAGTATTAAGAAAGGTGTTAATACAAAATGAAAAAGAATATTTTGCTTACAGGGAAGCCAAAAGTAGGAAAAACTGTTATTATAAAAAAACTAATTGAAGGCCTAAAGAATGCAGGAGGATTTTATACAGAGGCGATTTATGAGAATAATAAAAGGGCTGGATTTAAGGTCATTAGTTTAGATAAAAAGGAAGCAACATTAGCACATCAGGATTTAAGTACAGGATATAAGGTTAGTAAATATAATGTTGACCTGAACAGTTTAGAAGATATAGGTGTAAACAGCATCTTAAAGACCTTGAAGGATAAGAATAAAGATATAATTATTATTGATGAGATTGGTAAAATGGAAGTGCTTTCGCTTAAATTTCAGGATGCGGTAATAAAAGCCTTAGATAGCCCAAAACAGGTTATAGGAGTTATTACAGAGGCAAATTTACCTTTTATAAGGGAAGTTAAAAGCAGAAACGATATTGAAATAATAGATACAACTATAGATAATAGGGATGGACTGGCTGATTCTATTAAGTCAATGATAACTCAATAATATGAGGAAGGATTGTTAAATTATGAAGAGATCAGTTCTGGTAATGATGATACCTATTTTTTTACTGGGTATAGTGATAAATGTCTATTCTTCTTCTAAAAAGAAAGATAAATTTATTCCGGTAGTTGGTAAATATGGCGGAGAGTTGGTTCTTTCAACAATTAGCGATCCAAAATCTTTTAATTCTATTGTTGCTACGGAGACTTCAACCACAGCAATAACCCGTTATTTGTTTGAAGGACTGACCCAAGCAAACGGAATAACTACTGAAGTAGAGCCAGGATTAGCCACATCATGGGAAACAGATGACACTGGTCTGGAATGGACATTTCACTTAAGAGATGATGTGAAATGGTTTGACGGAAAACCTTTTACAGCAGAGGATGTGGTGTTTACTTTTAATGAACTTGTTTACAACCCAAAAATTATTCCTAATTCTGCAAGGGATATATTTACCAT
>DAOVJB010000171.1 GCA_030673425.1 Elusimicrobiota bacterium
GAGGGAAAACACGTTTGCAGTCCCGAAAAAGGTATTCTGTATAGTGCCATAATAGCAGATGCTCAAGTGACTACTCAAGATTGTTGGCTAGTCGGTGGAGATGTTAACGCTGGCACAATAATAGTTTATGATGAGGATGATGCCACTAATACAGCCACTAGCAAAGTATTTACCATGAAGATTGGCAGTTATAGGCATTATAACCGCACAATCCTTCAAGAACCTATAAAATGTCAGGGTCTTTATGCACTTGCAACCGATGCTTCAGGTGCAGGGACAGTTTATTATTATTTGGATTAACATAAAGGGGATATTATTATCCCCCTTATGTTTTTTAAAAAAAGGAAGAAGGTGATAATATGGGAATTAGAGCAAGTGGATTACTTGATGTATCCCAAAGAATAACTTTTGCTAAACAGATTCAGGTAAAAGGTGTAAGGCTAATAATTGATAATGATGATAGTGTTTTAAGATTATACAATGATGATGAAGCTACATTTACTAAATTAATAGTACATTTAGATAAAGCTGTTCCATTGATGATGTTCGATGAACCGTATCGATGTGATAATTTTTTGTATGCAGAATTAATAAATGAGGGACAATACATAATCTATTATGATGTTTAAAAGGGGGAAATTATTATGAGTATGAAAATTAATCAGGAGTATATTGACGAAGAAGTAATCAAACCAATAATGAAACGATTCGATGATTTGGAAAGTTTAATCAAAACGAATGACAAGAGTTTAAAAATGAAGATTGGTTGGATTTCTGATAACATCGCAAAAATACCAAAGAAAAGAAAATAGGTAGGTGATTTAGATGGTAATGTACGCAACTATTGCAACCATGGAGACTGCGGTAAGGAGTCTTATAAATGAGACTACAGCTTCATTCTGGACTGCAACCGAGATTCCTCTATGGCTAAAAGAAGGGCTCGAAGATATCGCTCACGAAACTCATTGTCTAAGAACGTATAAAACCTACACAATATTAGCTAATGATATCTTCGATGAGAGAGAACTACGAATGCCAGATGATTTCATCGCAATAGACGAAGGTAAGATCTATTACAATGATATAGTATGTTATCCTACCACTCAATCTCGTCTGGCTAATTATGACAATGATTGGCGTTCAAGGACAGGTACTCCTGCACACTATTACATAAGAGGAGATATGTACGGATTTGACCGAAAAATATCAGCAGGGGATACAATCAAATTTTATATGATTGAAAGGGCTGCCGAGATATCAGGAAGCGTAGCACCTTTTAACGGAGACTATCGTTTAATCAATTTCAGAAAATTAGCGATATGGTACGCCGTAAGTCAATGTTGGGATAAGAAAAATGAGGATAAAAAAGCTACAAAATATGAGAACAAATATCTAAATGGGTTAGAGAGAATGAAATTATTACTCGGTATCGACTTGGATGGTGTATCGGCTATCGTTCCTGAAGAGTCTTTGAGTCATATCAGCGTAGAGGAAAAGTGGCCTGACTGGTTATGAGGGGAATATTAAAAAAGAGTAGTTAAATGCCAAAAATAATGTGGAAGGCGTTGGACAATCTATCTCCGTCAAATATTAAATTATCTCAGTTGCCTCGTAAACCTGACGGACTTTATAATATGCACTTTAACGAATACGGACAAATCGTCAAGCGTGCAGGGTATGCCGTATACAATACCACTTCTTTGGGTGCAAGCCATAAAATAGTTGGTATGCACAGGAATTACAGAAAAGACCTGACTAAAGAGTTCATTGTGGCTTGGAATACTAAGTGGTACAAATTGGCAGAAACAACACCCTGGGGTGGGACTGCCCTTTTATCGGAATCAGGCACAGATTTGACCTTGACCGCTGATAAGGACACTTTCTTTGCTTATTTTGACGATGTATGTTATATAGTAAACGGTACAGATGGAGTTTTTAAATATGACAGAACCTATGCTCGGACTGTAGGGATTACTGTACCAACCCAACCATCATGTGTAGCACAGGGGTCAGGTGGTTCATTGGGAGCAGGTGATTACAAATACTGCTACACCTATGTAGATGAGGACGGATACGAAAGTAATGCTTCTGCTGTCAGTGCTGCCGTAACCTGTGTAGCAAGTGATTCAGTTATCTTGACTATCGCTAATTCAGGTGACGATAAGATAGCATCTAAAAATATTTATCGTACTTCCGTTGGAGGTGCGATTTATTATTATGAAGGAGCAGTTGCAGATAATACAACCACTACATTTACATCTACTATTGCCGATACCGCATTGGGGACAGAAGTAGCGACTACTCATACTGCACCACAATCTACTTCTCATTTAATCACAAAACGAAGAAATAGATTATATTTAGCTTATAGTGATTATTTATACCCTTCCGTTTTGAGTGATGTGGAATATTTTCCTGCTACTTATAGAAAGAGAACAGGTAATAGTCAAAAAATAATGGGTTTACTTGAACAATTGACCGCACTGCCTATAACTACAGTTGACAGTATCGAAAGACTCGTAGGTACTGATGAGGATAATTTTGAACTTAAAAACTCATATTCAACCGAAGGGTGCATAGCTATGCGGTCTTATGTAGATTGTGATAATTTGATGGTTTATCTTGGACATAACGGGATAAACTATTTTGACGGAGTATCAAGTAACATATTCAGTAAAGCATTAAACAAATACATAAGGGACAACATAGTAAAAGCATACGCAAGTCTATCCTGTGCAACTTACTGGAATGACAAGTACATACTTTGTTATCCGAAAACAGGTGGTACTTATCCGACCGAGACGGTGTGGTATGACTTAAAAAATAAGATCTATGGAGTGTATTCATTTGCCTTTTCGTGTTTTTCGCTTTGGGATAAGGGAACCGATGTGCTTCAACTCAAAGGTGGAAGCAACACAATCGGTCAAGTTTATTCTGTTTTTAGTGGACTTGATGATGATGATTCGGCTATTACTGCTTATGATGACATTGAACCTTTAGATATGGGTAAACCCGAAGTTTATAAACAATGGTACTCGGTTTTTATTAAGGTTAAATCTACTACGGCAACACAGTTGACTATGTATTATACTTTGGATAATAATAGCGA
>DAOVJB010000153.1 GCA_030673425.1 Elusimicrobiota bacterium
TCAGGAATAAAAATGTTATGCAAGCATTAGATTTTAGAGAGATACTAAAAATATATAAAAATAAGTGGGTCGCCCTCAGGCCTAATTCCACAGAAGTGATATCTAGCGGAAAAACACTTTCAGTAGCTCTTGAAAAAGCGAAAAAAAAGGGAGTTAAGAATCCAATGGTTTTAAAAGCAAATTCAGTTCCTCATCTTTTTGCTGGTTAATGAACTTTCCCTATACAAGAGTCACAGATTTAACAAGAATAAATCTACCTTCAAGAATACTTCCATGGCTACCTATTGAAATCTTTACCGCAGATAATCCTGATAATAGAGTTACCCCCCTTGGTCTTGTAGACAGTGGAGCAGATGTAAATATGATAAATATAGAAATTGGAAAATATCTTGGGCTTAAATTAGAAGGCGGAAAAGAACATAAAATATTCGGCCTTGGAGGGGGAGTTGTTACGGGCTTTGAGCATAAAGTCATGTACCAGATATCTGACCCCGAAGGAAAAGAAAAATCAATTATTTACGAGGATATCGCAGTTTTTACAAAAGATGCTTTCCCTCCATCCACCCCCCAACAAACCGCTATCTGGGGAACAGTTGGATTTTTTAGAAATACTATCGTTTCCTTCAACTTTCCAGATAATATTGAGGTATTATCTGCCCAAAGCTAAAGTCTCCAATACTAGAACGATTCTAAGACCCCTTAAAGATAGGGGATGAGTATTTTTACTCCTCGCGTTACTCTTTTTTTAGGCACACCTAGGCGAGAAGGTTTACCGGAGAACTCACTTTTTTAGTTTCATGATTTCTTTTATTAAATCATCTTTCTGTTTTTTTAATTCTTTTTTCCCTATTAATATATCATCCTCGCCCCTCTTTGTTGGGCTTATACTTTGTAAGACTTCATCCATCACAAGGAGCATATGATTATATGTATATTTTTCTAGCATATCAGAGATTTTTTCCTCCCCAACAGTTTTTAGCTGAGTTTCTAATATAGAAAGTTTATTAAGAGTGTCGCTAGTGTTATTCCCCGTAAACGCCTTAGGGTCTGCAATAATTTTCGTTATTTCATTGGCCAGATTCCTTTTATCTTTATGTTTTAATCTCCACTTCCAAGAAATGTCTCCAGCTTTTTGTTTAATAAGAATTTCTATAAGCTTGAAGAGAAACGCTCCTCCCGCAGAGCTAAAAACAATTGTAATGACAAAGCTTGTGTAGGAAATGTTAATAATACTCATTTTTAGATGTTATTCACCTTTTTTAATTCTTTTAATTTTTCAAACCTTCTCTATCTAGGCATTGCTCAAAAGCACTCTCGTAATCTCTTACATAAAATTGTCCAGTTGCTAACATCTTTTCTTCTTCGTATTGCCTTCCTGGTCTATCCGCCTCATCTTTAACCATTTGTTCAGCGATAGCGGTTGCAACAGAAGAACACTTACTTCTTATTTTTGAGGGTCTTACTTGAAACCAGTAGAATTGTACTAGGATAACCGCCAGGACTATCAAGAATAAAAAACCTACAAAAATTATATTTTTAGATATTTTAAGTTTGGTCATTTTAAGTCAATTTTTCTTTTCTTTAAATTTGTCATAAAAGTATTTACTAATTAGGGTAAGTATTACTGTAAAAGGTACTATTATTAGAGTCTGCCACCTAGTATCAGGAGAGGTTTGACTATATAGACTGTTAATAAAACTGAATATTACTAGCCAACTTTGAACTACTTCATCCCAAAATATCGCTACTAGAAAGAATAAGATAATTAAAAGGAGTAGACCTTTAAATAATTTTAATATATCTAAAAATTTGCTTTTATCTCTATCAATTAACCTTTCGAGAGTTTTATTTTGTTTCTCAAATAAACCAAGAGTAGTTTCTTGAAATTCATCAAATTCCTTTCTTTTCAAATTTCCAGATTTACTTTTAGTTGGTTTATTTTTAGTCTTGCTCATTTTTGCCTGTTTATTTATATAGCTCAACGCATCTATCTTTTTCTTTCTGTTCATCTTCCTAATATATTTATATTTTATTAATTCCTAATAACTCTTTCAGAAAATCTCTATCGTCTTTTGAGAATACATCCGGAACAATTCTCCAGCGTTGCTTAGCTCCTACCTTGCCAAACCTTTCAATTAACCTGGCTTTACTTAGCGTGCCAAAGATTTGACCTTCCTTTTTCCCTCTTGCAAATGCGGTTCTTTCCCTTTCATATAATATTCTATAAAGCTGTTCCAGTTGGGGAATAGTCAGCGTTGAAAGCACTTTCTTTAACTGACCATCAGTATATTTACCCATAAAAGTAACCCATACTAACACCAAGTAAGTATTACTTCAAGAATGAATATCTACCAAAAATGTTAACAAGCCTATAGCCAGAAACATACCCCCATCATTAAGAGGGGAATATCTCCCCCCCTCCTTTTCTTAAAGCTGTTGGTTAGGCATATCATATAGTGTGCATATACACTTAACCTTTCTCTTATAGCCTTAGAGCTACTTCGCTATTTTAAAGATATTGGGAACTATTTGAGGCTAAGTGTGGTATTACTCCTAACTTGCTTTAACTTTAGCAGGAGTTCTTTCAAGTTCCTGAGAGTAAAATATAACTTCATGGTGACACTTTTTTAGTTAAACTTTGTAAAAGTTTTTATTCCCAGTACCATTCCATCTCTAATTCTCTTTTTACTGCCTCTGAAACGAGCCTCAGAAGTTCCTTTTTAGTGTATCTTCGATGACCTGCTTTACCAGTACGAAGCTCATTAATTTTTCCAACCTTTCCCCAGTATCTTAGTGTTGCAGTAGATACTTGAAGATATTCTGCCATTTCGCCTATTGTTAAAAGCTCCGGAAGCTTATCTATCTGTCTACTCATCTTATATTTTTCTAATTACTACATTAAAGTGTATCAATCATGCGTACGTATATGCTTTTCGAAGATTTTGGAAGTTCTGTATGAGGTGGTTCAATCTAGAAGGCCTTAAGTACCCCCGTTTTTCTAGCCTCGGTAAATATATCAAAGTACTACAACCCAGTAACAGAATTGAACTTTTAACTTTATTGCGTTTGGAATTATTAATATATAAGATGAACTGATGTTACTTAAGCGTTACCCTAATAATCCAATACTTTCAAAAAATCCCAGTGTCGATTGGGAGTCGGGTTCGGTATTTAATCAAAATGTTCTTTATAGAGATGGTGTTTTCCATATGTTTTATAGAGCCACCAATGACACAAAGAAGGACAAAGGAGGTGGTTACGTGTCATCTGTGGGTTATGCAACAAGTACGGATGGTATAAACTTCCAAAGGAAAGATAAACCACTTATTTATCCAACCGAAAAGTATGAAATGGGTTTGGGTTGTGAAGATCCCCGAGTAATATTTATAGAAAATGAATACTACATATTTTATACTGCTGTTGAAGGGTTTGATAGAAATAAAAAAGTAAGAATAGCGCTAGCAACCTCAAGAGATTTGAAGGTTATTGAAAAGCACGGAATTGTGGGTCCTAA